>NZ_JADQAK010000026.1:0-39429 GCF_022129285.1 Psychrobacter sp. Ps4 | reverse complement strand
ATTGTTTTATGATGTTTGTCCTAAACATAACAATTTTATTTTGAACTGACTATAGCGTGAGTGTGGGCACACGCCGATTATGCATCTTTATGCTCATAAGCTTATCCGTCCATGGTAGTAGGTGTTATATAACTCTGCAGCAAAAAGCCACCAGCAAACTTTATATGATCAATAAAATCCTTTTATTGCCAATACTCTTGCTAATCTTTAATGCTTTGTAGCGCGATTAAAATTATCCAATACGTTAATAACGTGGTTAACAGGCGTGATAATCTTTGGGGCAGCATAGCCGAATAAGACTGAGCGAAAGAGCATCCGTTTATCATATAACAACTGTTGATAACTATGCTAGTAAATAAAATTAGACAAAGAAACACGACATTTGCGCACTGATACATAATACTCTATTATCAATTATTCCCTATATTAGGAAAATGCTGATGTCGTTTGCCCAAGTCTATACCCGTTCAGTCGTCGGACTGCATGCGCCCAAGGTCATTATTGAAGTGCATCTGTCACAAGGGTTACCAGCATTGACCATCGTCGGTTTGCCGGAGGCGGCGGTACGTGAGAGTAAAGACCGTGTACGCTCTGCGATTCTGAACTCTGGCTTTCAATTTCCTAATCGTCGTCTCACTATCAATCTAGCCCCCGCTGATTTGCCTAAAGATGGCGCGCGTCTTGATTTACCGATTGCTATCGGAATCTTGGCAGCCAGTGATCAATTGGATCCAGAAGTATTATCAGGGTTTGAGTTTATCGGTGAGTTAGCGCTCAATGGGAATTTACGGCAAGTGACAGGCAGCTTAGCGGTGGCACGAGCGATCAAAGCTGAGGCGCTAGCGTCCAAAGTATTGCAGGTAGCAAATATCACTGAACAAGAGCTGAGCGAACCGCAGCCAAAACCACAAACACCGCAGCTTATCGTACCGATTGATAATGGTGCTGAGGCTAGCCGTGTGGATGGCGTGACGATACTAGCCGCGCAAAGCTTAAAGACAGTTTGTGAGCACTTACAGTCGTTAGCCAATCCAAGCGCAGCCTATGACTCTTTGGACGTTGTACAACCGAGTCCAGCACGGCAGCATGTTGGCTATCAAGTGGATTTGGCCGATGTTAAAGGACAGCATCATGCACGGCGCGCGCTAGAGATTGCCGCTGCTGGTGGTCATTCGCTGTTATTTACAGGGCCACCCGGCTCAGGCAAGACGTTAATGGCGTCACGGCTGCCGACCATATTGCCGGATTTAAGTGATGAAGACGCATTAGAGGTTGCCAGCACTTATTCAGTGGCAGACAGCGATTACGATTATGGGACAAGACCATTTAGGCAAGTTCATCACACTATATCAGCCGTGGCTTTGGTGGGTGGTGGCTCACGACCAAAACCGGGTGAAATTACCCTTGCCAATAAAGGCGTATTATTCCTTGACGAATTGCCAGAGTTTGATCGGAGTGTGCTTGAGGTATTGCGTCAGCCATTAGAAGCCAAGCAAATCACTATTAGCCGTGCCAACTCGCAGATGACTTTTCCGGCAAATTTCCAATTGGTCGCTGCGATGAATCCATGTCCATGCGGCTATGATGGCGATACCTCAGGGCGTTGTCGCTGTCGACCTGAGCAGATTAAACGTTACCAAGATAAACTATCAGGTCCACTGCTTGATCGCATTGATTTGCATATCACTGTACCTGCGCTGCCAATTACCGACTTGCAAAATGCTCAAGCTGGCGAAACCTCCGAACAAGTGCGCGTTCGAGTTATTGCCGCACATAAACATCAGATGCAGCGGCAACAAAAGGTCAATAATGAGCTTAGCCCTAGCGAGATTGATAAATATATCCAACTAGGAGAGGGCGAACAGCAACTATTACAGCTCGCTCAGCAGCGTCTAAACTTATCGGCACGCGGTTATCATCGAGTATTGCGAGTGGCGCGTACCATTGCTGATTTGGCTGACAGTATCGATATTACAAGCGCTCATCTGTCTGAGGCACTGAGTTATCGAAGCAAATAATGATTTCAAATAATGGCTTAAATGAATCATTCTAATGTTCAAATTTTAGCTGTCTATCTTATAATTTTTGAAAATATATTCTACTAATGCCGCAAAATCATCAAAGGCTTCGGTAGGGTTTAGCTCACGGATATCTTGTCCGTAGTTGTAGCCATAAGACAAGCCAAGCGTATCCATATTGGCGTTTTGTCCGGCTAAGATATCGTTTCTAGAATCGCCAATCATCACAGCTTGTTCTGGAGTGACGTTCAACGCTTTACAGACATGCAGTAGCGGTGCTGGATCAGGCTTTTTAGTTGAGAGACTATCACCACCTAATACTTCACTGAATAAATCCTGCCAGCCAAAGGATCGCAATATTTTTGGTACAAAACGAATCGGTTTATTGGTCACTAACGCCAGCGTAAATCCTGCTGCTTTTAGCTTTTTTAGTCCGCTATCGACATCTGGGTAAGCAACGGTTTTGCTACCACTGAGACTTTTGTAAGTCTCAAAAAACAGGTGCTCTGCGTGATTGGCTTCCTCGACCGTCAACTCGCCTTCTAACACTTCTACCTTACCTACTAGTGCGCGCTCTACCAGCAATCTTGAGCCGTTGCCTATCCAGTTTCGTATGGTCTCGATAGGGTAAGTCTTTTTGCCCAGCGTGGTTAACATCGCATTAGTCGCATCAGCCAAATCTGGCACACTATCAATGAGCGTGCCATCAAAATCAAAAATCAAAAGTTGCTTAATATCTACAGTCATTATTATTTGCCCACGCTATCAATTTTATACTTTTTTGGAGTATTAGCTCCAAGCCCTCATTACCTTAGCACAGCAAATCATGAATTCAATTATTTAACAGTCTGTCATTATAAGTATTTCTATCTTTTCAGGCTGAGGATAATTTTCATTGATATATTTTATGCTTATTCAACCTCTTTATAACGTTCGCGATGTTCCTTTTTCATTCTTAAATAATCTTCGTTCTCACGACACTCGTCCCATTTTTGTTTAAATATGCGTGCTGACTCTGCTTTGACTGGGTCTTCGATTTGTCGTGGCAACTCTTCACGACCATGTGCGCCGCTCTGACCTTTTTTATCATCGGGTACTGGTCCTTTATACTTTTTGCCGCCTTTGTGATTGGCATAACGACGGGCGCGGGTATAGCCCATTTGAATAAATTTGCGCGCCATATCAGCACCGACAAAGTCATCGGCCACCAGATAATCTAAAAACATCTGATAAATTGTCTCGCTGCTCTCAAGCGCAATATCAGGGGTCGCAAAGCGCCAGTGTGGCAGGATTTCAGATTTGTATGGCTCTACCAATAATACACCTTGATCACCGCGCCCGACCCGATACAGCTCTGGCTGTGCACGCAAATCTAGGTTTTTATAATCCAAATCGTAATCGAACGCTCTCATCGCTTTTCCCTATTAGTATTCGTCATCTGTCAAATTTATCATTATCAATACTATCGAGTATACTGAGCGCCGCTGTCTAAAAAACAGCACAAAAATGTTATGCAACCGTGACAGTAAGCGTTTAGCATGAGAAGCATGGCGAATAGAATTAATCATTGAGCAGGTCTGAGTAGGTTAAAGTTATGACAGTTAATAAAAACATCTTTAATAGCATCAGTCTAGCTGGCTCGACTGTTACGATGTCGTTAAAAAGTATATTTATGATATCGGTGCTGCTGCTCATTAGCGTATTAAGCATCAATGTTGCCCATAGCGCATGGTTTGAGCGGTTGATTCCGCAAGGAGAAACTTATACGGTACGCGAGATAGATCGTGATTTGGCGTTCGTGATTGATGGTTTCATTTATGATGCGCGCACGTCTTGCTTTTTAGCAGTGGGCGATCGGGTGATATTTTTTGAAGGGCGTCATGGTATCGATTACCGCGCGACGGTTTATGACTTAGACTCGCGTGAACGTTGCGAGGTGTTATTAAGAAGGCGTTTGTCATAGGCTATTAGACTTATTTCAGAACGGAATACAGGCATAAAAAAAGCCCCGAACAGCAATGTTCGGGGCTTTTTAGAATTCTTAAACGAATGGTGGCTCGAGGCAGGTTCGAACTGCCGACACACGGATTTTCAATCCGTTGCTCTACCGACTGAGCTATCGAGCCGTCTTCGTTGAGGCGCTATTAAACTAAATATAGACGTTGCTGTCAAGTGGTTTTTGCATAATAGGTGATAAAAGACGATAAATAATCAAATATTGGCAAAATCAACTGTTTCTGTTCTCGATTTAGTCTTTAGCACGCAGTAAATCATACTCGCTCATAATACGATGGATATCCGCATCGACAGGGACAAACTCACGGACGCCTTTTTTTACCTCGGCATCATAGACTAGTTTGATAAACTTAGCATCGATAGCGCGACCGCGATTTTGCTGATGTACCGTTAAATATTGTAGGCGCTTGGCATTGGTTTGCCCGTCATCAAAACAAGCAACCGCAGCGATAGGCTTGTCATTGAACATACCGACATACAGACATTGCCCGCGCTTAAAACCCTGCTCAACGATATTTAATACCTCGATACCATCAGGCTGCGCATCATCGCTATCATATAATGCCTGCAAGCGCTCTGCTAGCTCATTGTCGCGCGCAGGTTTTTTGATAAGTGGTGTATCCAAGCTATTAATGGCGATCGCTTCTAAAGGCATAGCAGTTCCTATAAGCAGAGGGTTTCTATCATATGAAGTAGCAGTATGACACAGCACAAAGTTATAACACGGCAAAAGTCATAGAAAGTAGGCTGTAGAATATGATATCTAGAAGTCAGTGCAAATCATGATTAATAATACTGAACACACTATTTTAGCAGAATGAGGTGATTTTGTGCGTGGTTTACCGCTTGGTCGTGGCAGTAAATGTTAGGGTTTGCTATGATGAGGCTAGATGATATTTAGTACGTACAAACCCTAATACCTTGATATCTTTTGTATATATCATTTTCTAATACATTTTTTGCTAGCGCTGACCCAGACACTAGTAAATTATTTGGGCATGTTTCGCCTTATTTATTGACCGCTTTTCACTGATAAAAACTGATAGAGAGTAGCCATGACAGCCAACGCAACGACGACTGCTGATACACCTGAGCAAAATGCACCAAAAAACCTAAATCTACATGGTCGCCCTGAACGTATTGCGACCGTTGAGCGCATCACTGCTGAGACCCAAGTGACTTGTACCGTCAATCTTGATGGTACGGGTCAAGGGGTTGTAGACACTGGCGTACCGTTTTTGGATCATATGATTGATCAAATCAAGCGTCACGGTTTGTTTGACTTAGAAATCAAATGCAACGGTGATACTTTTATCGATGACCATCATAGCGTTGAAGACACTGGTATTACCCTTGGACAAGCATTTAACAAGGCATTGGGCGACAAAAAAGGCATTCGTCGTTATGGGCATTTTTATGCGCCGCTTGATGAATCATTGACCCGCGCTGTCGTCGATCTATCAGGACGTCCGGGTTTACACATGGACATTCCCTTTACCCGTTCGCATGTCGGTAATTTCGATGTTGACCTGTTTAGCGAATTCTTTTATGGTTTCGTGAACCATTCTTGGATGACAGTGCATTTAGACAATTTAAAAGGCAAAAACAGCCATCACCAAATCGAGTCTACCTTTAAAGCGTTTGCTCGTGCGTTACGTATGGCTTGTGAGTATGATGAGCGAGCTTTGAATACGCTACCATCGACTAAAGAGGCGTTTTAATGGCTAAAGTAACCAAAGTAGCGCTACTAGATTATGGCATGGGTAATTTGCATTCCGCCAGTAAAGCCTTGTCAGTGGTAGGGGCAGACGTCTCTATCACTAACGACCCAAAAGTCGTCGCTGCGGCAGACAAGATTGTCTTCCCCGGTGTTGGTGCTATGCGTGACTGTATCGCTGGCATGCACGAGGCGGGCATTGATGACGTCATACGCCATGCGGTGTTTAATAAGCCTGTTATGGCTATTTGTGTGGGCATGCAGGCATTGTTTGAGCAGTCCGCTGAAAATGGTGGTACGGACTGTTTGGGTATCTTAAACGGCACTGTAGAAGCGTTTGACCCTACGTGGAAGGATCAACAGGGAACTACCATCAAAGTGCCACACATGGGCTGGAACACCATTAGCGGTATGGATTTTGACCATCCATTGTGGCATGGTATTGAGGACAACGCGCATTTTTACTTTGTGCATAGCTATTATTGCGAGCCTACTAATAGCTCACAAGTGGCAGCGATATGTGACTATGGTCAACCGTTTTGTGCCAGTGTCATCCAAGACAATTTATTTGCTACCCAGTTTCACCCAGAAAAAAGTCATACTGCTGGCTTGCAGTTGTTGAAAAATTTCGTGGATTGGAATGTGTAAGTAGTTGATAAACGTGAAGTGAATATTTAATTTAGTAGAAGGTAGATTATCCATTATATAATCTGCCTTTTTTATGCTCAGCCATCACTTTGTAGCTGCCACTCTTTAACTATTATAGTTTAGCCGTCATGGTTTAGTGATACTCTCAGTCGTTTTCTACTTGCTTATATTTGGAATATCTCAGTGGATTTTACCGCTTTTAAAATCAATATTATTGAAGTATCTGGACTTGCCAAAGATGCCTTACATATCTATGTCGGCGTCGGCATCTACCTTTTGTGTCTGCTTGTGCTGCGTCCTATCATTAAAAACCAAAGCATCAGATCATTCATGGCTTTAGTCGTCGTGACGGGCATTGCTTTATTGGGCGAGTATTTAGATAATCGAAATACGATTGAAGCGTCAGGCATGGTGGGCTTAAGCCACGAACAGCTGGTCGCAAGCCTCCGTGATTTGATTAATACGTGCCTGCTGCCTTACGTGCTCTATGCGCTGAATAAGTGGACGAAGATATTCAGTTCATTCAATCCGTCTACTAAACTTTTAAAGCAGCGCTAATATTCCGAAGTAATTTTATTTCAGATATCAAAAAAGTAAACTTAAGTAGGATTTTATGGTGTAAAATTCATAATATAAAATATATAGCAGACCATATTATGTCTTCATTTAAAATATCTACTTACATTTTTTCTTCTATTATTCTATGTCTAACGATGTTTAGCTATCATTCAGCAGTGGCAAGTCAAAACGTCATCATTGACCTCAATAAACCCATATCGGCAGCACTTTTGGCACAGTACAATCGTGATGGTATCGAGATTGACTACGATGATACGACTGTATTGAAGCAAGTTTACGTGACGGAAAAAGATGGGGCAATCGCACGTCAGTTACCAAGCGGCGCTGCTCGAAAGGTGAAAAGCTATACGTTCGGAGAGAAACTAGAGATCATTGAAGATAGAAAGGATTGGTATGCGGTGCAAGACAGAATTCGTAGAGAGTATGACGAGGACAATGATGGCATTGTAGAGACAGACGTTGTTAAATGGGAAAAGGTCTTTGTGAGAAAAGAGCAAACGGGTTCTACTATACCTGCCTCGCTAACGTCCAAAGATTTAAACATACTAGCATATCTATCCATTGGCGAAGACTACGAGACTTTTGAAAATGGCAAAGCACTTAACGACTACCTGAAAATAGAGCTGATTGATAAGGCTTTTTTTGAGAAAAAACGTCCACTTGCCGTTGATTTTTTATCAAAAGATGAAAGTATTAAAAAGAGAAATGGGGTGATATCTATTCCAACTGCTGGCAAGGTAGTAACGTTCACTGATAAGAATGTAGATAATGATGGGTATCAGATTTTTGAGTATGTAGGTCAGATTGCCCCGTTAAATCAGTATTTGGTCAATGGAGGTTACTGGGAAAGCGGTGACTATAAGATGATTGATAAAAATTCGGGTGAGACGACGCAGACGTTTATAGATTATCCTCATATCTCGCCCAATAAAAAATATATCATCTCAGCCTATACCAACCCATATGAGCAATACACCGATCTAGAGCTGTATAGAATTAAGGGAACAGACATCATCCCGATCATGGGTGCAGGCTTTATGCATTGGATGCCTATGGAGGAGCCAAAAGACATATTTTGGGCAAGAGACGGCTATTTATATTTAGCGGTTACTCATAGCGCCGCCTTCTGGAAAGAAAACGGCAACTTTAATGATCTTAATGATACTTTTCAATATATTAGAATAAAGGTAGATTTATAATTGTTAGGCTAAATACTAGCGAGTAGCATTTTAAATGCGCTCAAAGTTGTTTTCAGTAAACTCAAAACAGAAGTATCCACTATCTTCATCACGATAAGCGGAGATATCTCCCTCTATACAGAATTCGTTAGAATCTTTAGAAAAAATTAGTTTTTTATAATTAACTAAGTATCCAAAAGGATAAGCTATTTGAGTTTCTGGGTTTATAACAACTAAATAACCAAAGTTATCTTCCGGAAACACTAAAACTTTATCTTTATCAAAATTGACAGTCTTGTCAGTATTTTTATAGGATATTTGATTGTATTCGTCGCAAAAGTCTTCTACACCATAGTCATAGTTGCATTCCTCATTGCCATGAATCAAAACTTTATAGTTGGCGTCATCGGAATGTACAGCGCTACAACCAGACATTAGAAGTAAGACTATAGCTGACATAAGTCTCATTTAGTTATTCCTAAAATAATGTGATGGCTGTAACTGGCGTAGAGACTTTCGAATACTTTTACACTAGATCTAATTACAATTCTCAGCTCACTTGCAAAACCTACCGACCATCATACAACTCACGCACCACTTCACCAATCGCTGCAATACCATCAGTCAGCGTCTGCTCATCAGCGGCGATACTCATACGAATACACTCATGTGCATGCTGATAATCGCTGACATCGACACCAGGGAAGAAATACTGACTTGGTACAATGAGCGTGCCTTTTTCTTTTAAAATCTCGTACAGCTCAACCGTGGTAATCGGTAAGTCTTTAAACCACAACCATAAGAATATCGCGCCTTCAGGCTTATGAATCATCAACGGGTACTCGCCCAATGCTTCTTTTAACAGCTTCACGGCAAGGGTCGCCTGCTTTTGATAAAACGGCTTGATCTCATTATCAGATAACTGTTTGATACGATCGTTTTCTACCAATGGCGTGGCAATGGCTGCACCAAAGCGTGTCGGTGCTAAATTCACCACCGCATTCATCGCGCTGACCGCTTCGATCACTTTCGCGTCGGCCACGATAATACCCGTACGCATACCGGGCAGGCCAATTTTAGATAGGCTAAAGCACAGAATCGTATTGTCATCCCACGTCAAATGCGCGTCTGAATAGATGATATTAGGGAAGGGCATACCGTAGGCATTATCGATGATAAGCGGTATGTCATAACGTTTGGCAATCTCGGCCAGACGCGCCATTTCGTCATCGGTCAGCACATTGCCAGTTGGATTGGTCGGGCGTGAGCAGCAAATCGCGCCGATACGACCTTCTTTTAGCGCTGGCAAGTTCTCTAATGCGTCAAAATCGACACGATATTTAAAGAAGCCTTCCTCACCATCATGAGTCACTTCATCGATATGTGGCAATACGGCTGCGAAATGCTGACCTTCGACATGCACGTCGCTGTAGCCGATATACTCAGGGGTCAATGGCAGTAGAATGGATTTGTCGATAGATTCGTTCTTCTCATCTTTGAACGCACCGCCAAACAGATTAAAAAGATAGAAAAATGCGTTCTGTGAGCCATTGGTCAGGGCAATATTTTCTGAGGTGAGGTTCCAATCATAATGACGATTAAAGAAGCCAACCAATGCATCAATAAAGGCGGAATCACCTTGCGGATTAGAGTAATTCGCCATGCTGATAATCGCGCTACTATTGGCCTCTCCTGCATCATTGTCATTACCTAGCGCTTTATACGTCTCCAAAAACAACTCATTGACGGCATCAATTTTGGCAGGGTTACCACCGCCCAGCATGTTGACTGGCTGATCGCTTTTTAGCGCATCGCCCAGATCATCCATCAATTGTGAGATGCCAGTGGGCTGGGTAAATTTTTGACCGAACTTTGAGAATTTCATAAGGCTACCATGCTGTTTGGGAAAGTGTTATAAGTTGGTATTTAACCGATAAAGTTGGGCTAGTATAGCAAATGAGGGCTATAAAATAAGCAAAGTGCGTGGCTGATGTTGGTTTAAATGTCTATACAGCTTATGAACCAAAAAAACGCCCTCTAGATGAATAGAGGGCGTTTTGGTTTATAGTTTTTTAGCTAATCCTGCTTTGCGCCACAGCTCACTAAGTTACCGCTTCAATCAGGGCTAAACAGCTCTACAAGGCGCCTACTGCAATTAAGCGAAGCCTTACTAAAATTTGGATGTGGTAGAAGATGGTTTAGAGTTACCCATATAAAATAGCTATTCTTAGCTTACTGAAATGACTATACATATACAATCAAAGCTTTACTAATATAGCTGCTCTATCGTAGAGTAACAAGGGGTTCCCTACCTTTAAATAAGAAAATTCAAGAATGCTAAATTTTTCAACAACTAGATGGTCGGCAGCGCAAGATGGCAACAGATATAAACCAACTTAGAGATTTTTCGACTTTTTTCACTAGAAGTGAAATACTACGTCTATTAAAAAGTGATTTTGGATCAGTAAATACCAAGCTACAGCGTTATAACCTAATTGAGAAAAAACGTGGTTATACTTACTTGAAAGTATTAAAAGAAGCTTATAAAACTATTCAAAACAACTACCAGAACGAATATGTTCTAAAGAATGAATTTTTAAACAAATGTTTGGTAGAGAAGGTTGTTAATAGGGATTCAATAATTTTCAATGAATTGAGGCTTGGTAATTCAATTGCTGATTTAGCTATCTTTAACGGAGTTTCTAAAGCTTTTGAAATAAAAACCATACTAGACAAGGAGTGTAGATTGTCTGGTCAAATAAAGACTTATAAAAAGATATTTAATGAAGTGTATATAATAGTACCAGAACAACAAGTTGATAAATATATAAAATTCGATAATGAAGTAGCAATTTTTTCTTACGATTCTAGTTTTAATAAATTTGAATTAGTCAGAGAGGCTACTAGAAATGAAGTAATTGATATAGATATCTTAATGAATGTATTGCACTCAAAGGAATACTTAAATATCATCCACAACCATTTTGATGTAATTCCTGAACTAAATGCTTTTAACCAATTCGATATATGTAAAAAACTAATAGCTACTATATCTTATCCAGAATTAAATGATATATTTCTTGATACTATGAAAGCTAGAAAGATTCACAATTCTTTTTTTAATAAAACTAATAATGAGTTCAATCAGGTGAGTCTTTCTTTAAATCTAAAAGAGGTAGAGCGAAAGAGTCTCATTGATAAACTTAAAAACAATAAGGTTCTTTAAATGTATTTTCCATACTTAAGAGGGCGTCAATTTGAATTGATAGCAATTAGAGATTTAGCGGTTGAAAGATCTCTGAAAAATATTGTTCCTATAATTGAGCCTGTTAAAGAGAGTTATAACAGTTTAAATATAGCAAATACAGTATTTCTTGAGCATGGTACTAGTCCTTACCTAATTGTAAACCCTATAGAAGGGGAAGCATCAGGCGATAAAAATCATTTCCTGAATTATATAAAGAGTTTAAGTGAATCTAGCTTTAGGTGTGCGTTCCTTTACTCAGACAACGCTACATATATTCATAACTGTCTAGAAGATTATGACTTAAATGACTGCATGTTGGTCTGTTTAGATCATTTTACGAAAGAGGATGAACTGAGAAATCTTAGTGAAAATCAACGTATTAGTCATATAGCTTTGTTAGAACCTCACAAGTATAGGACATTGGATAGAAGTATAAAGAAATTAGATAAATTTTTTATTCGCTTAGATGATTTGTTTGAAAAGCAACAGAAGAATGCAGATTTTTTAAAAATATCAGCACATAAGTTTTCTGAAGAAAATTTATACTATAAAGATGATAACTATCAAGGTTTTGGTGATTTTACTGTATTGCCTAAAGATTATACAGAAGGTGGAGGCGCGCCAAGAGCAGTCGTCATAAATTTAACTTATATAAATAAAGAGGCAGATGACCAGATCTGGATTAGACATTTCACCTCTAATAGCAATGACTCTATAGCTAATGTTCAGGGAAAATTTGCTGAGGCAACGAAAAAGGCAGTAAGCTTCTGCTTGGAACTACCTCTGACCAACTCTGGAACTAAAGAGTTGGAAATGTATTATAAAGAAGCTAGGTATCCTGGATTGGGAACAGTTAAAAAGATCACTATTAAAAATCATTTATTAGTCATTGAAGACTATTTGGAAACACTTTAATGAGTAATATATGTGATAACTGTTTTTCAGACGAGGAAATGGAGCTAAAAGCATTTATAGGCTCACAAGGTATAATAGGTAAATGTGATTTTTGTAAATCAGATATAAATAAGATAATCCCTACTGAGGAATTGCTCGATTTCTTTAACGAGCTACTTAGCAACTTTCAATTAGATCCTAAGGGCCAAAGTCTAGTAAGCCTTATTCAAGGTGATTGGGACTTATTTAAGAGTAATTCGATAGGTATAAAGTTTCTAAATATTATAATGGGTGATTTAAATATAGATTTCCATAATGCTGAAGTTACAGTTAATTATAGCAATGATATACTAGATAATATAAATTACTGGTCTACACTCAAAGAAAAAATTAAGTGGGAGCGAAGGTATCTAATTGATGTAAACTATTTAACGGATGAGTTAGGTTGGGACGGTTTCTTTCAAAGTAAAATAATAATTAATAAAGATGACATCCTATATAGAGCTAGACGACATGAAGAGACTGATAAAGAAGCTTATTCTAGCGAAAACATGTTTTGTCCTCCAAGGACAAACAGTACAGCTGGAAGAGCAAATCCTATGGGTATTCCTTACTTATATCTATCGGATAAGAAAGAGACGATATTGTATGAGATTAGATCAGCTTATTTAGATGAAGTTTCAATAGGTAGCTTTAAAGTGAGCAATAATAGAGAAAAAGAGGTTAAGATTTCAGATTTTACTGAAAATTCAACTATTTATCATCCTAATGAAGTTAATGAGCGGATAAAATCTAGACTCTTAAAACGTTTAATAAGTATCGATTTATCAAAGCCTATGAGGAGGTATGATTCAGATCTTGATTACATCCCTACTCAATTTATATGCGAATTCATTAAAGTATTCACAGGGGTAGACGGTTTAAAGTTCACAAGCTCATTGCATAGTAGTGGGAATAATTTTGTTATATTTGATCAGTCTATTATGCAATGCATAGAAGTAAATAAGGTGAAAATATCTAAAGTGAAAATAAGTTTTAATTGAATTTTCTAGTAAAGCGAGTCAGCCCTGACAGTAGCGAATTAAAAAAACCCCTATTAAGGGGTTTTTTAGTTTAAATCTGAAATTGAGTACGCCTAAACCATCGCCCGTACCCGTGCCATAATCCCACGTCCAATCACCAATCTCACATAAATGATAGCGATAGCGAACAGCAAGACGACTAACGCCGCCCCGCCTATAGCCAAATTTGCCCACGGCATACTAAACTGTAAATTAAACCACTGAGTAACCGCCAGCCAAGCACCGCCAGTGGCGATAATCACGGCAAAAGTCGCCGCGCTAATCCCAAGCACACCCAGCTCTAAGATATTGAGCATATATAGGTCACGCTTTTGCATGCCTAGTAGTCTAAATGACGCGCTGTCCTTCATGCGATCTTGTGAAGTAGACAGCAGCGAGCTGATCAGCACCATGACCCCAGTGAGTAGGGCAAGCAAGGTAAACACATAGACCAAGCGGCTCATTTGTACCACCAGCTCTTGGATTTGCTTCGCAATAGCCGTGCCATCTATGGTGGTGACAGCAGGGAACTCGCGTACCAGTTTGCCTTGTAACTCTGGAATGTCATCAGCTGGCACATGCGCAGTGGCAAACTGAATCTGCGGCGCAGCAGACAGCACAGACGGCTCAAACAAGAAGTAGAAATAAGGGCTTGGGCCACGCTCATAGCGCGTACGAATACTGGTAATTTGCCCGATGATTTCGATACCTTGAATGTTAAAACGTACCTGATCACCCATACCGACATTGAGCATACTGGCGGCAGTATCTAAGATAGATAGGGGTTTGATTTGCTCATCTGTCGCATCGATAGGGGTATATAGCGCGTCGTCTGTGAGGGATTCAGTGATATATTCGGTCTCCATGACCGTATCTGCGTAGCTCAAATTAAACACACGCGTAGGGTCATCAAACCCATCTGCAGGCACGATATCTTTTGCCGCTACATCATTGGCCGTCTCCACACGGGCACGAATGACGGGATAATAAGTGACGGGTGCCTCAATGATGGTATCAATCTCATCATGCTGATCGGTCTGCACATCGAGCAAAAACAAATTGGGCGCATCTTCAGGATAAGCATTGATAAACTGTGTATTGATACTGTGATTGAGTGTGGTAATGAGTGTCAGCACCGCCACCGATAGCGATAAGGTGACAAAGAACAACGCTGATTGGTTGCCTTTACGCGCAAGGTTATGGATGGCGATACGCTGCATCCAACTGACCTTGGTATTGCTCGCCAACTTGTTAAGCAGCCAGAGCCACCCACGCGCCAATAGCCAAAACATCGCCACAAAGCCAATCAAGCCGCCCAATAACTGTGCTCCTAATGACAGTGAGCCAACTTCATAAGCAAAGAAGGCATACAGCCCTGCCAGCACCAAGCCATACCATAGTAGCGGCACGCGTCGATACCAAGGCAGGTTTTGTGTCTGGGTGCTCGCCCCTTGATTGAGTAGGGTAGCGGGTTTGGTGGTGTTAAGCGCGCTTAAACCACGCTGCGCAATGAGCAACGTCAGGACTAAAGCAATCACAATAGTCTTAATTGCACTGATTGGATTGATGGACAGCCCAACATCGGCAGGCAAGATAGCCACCAGATACGGCTGACCAATTTTAAGCAAACCTAGACTCAGTATAATCGCGGCGACACAAGCAATGGCAGTGGTGACGATAAGCAGTTGATAGTAGCTGCGCTTGAGTGAGCCAAGCGGTTCACCTAATGCCAAGCGAATCGCATTAGTTGACTGCTGTTTGCTGACAAACGCGCTAATGACACCGTACATGGCAACCGCAGAGAGTAGCAACACCGCGATGACCAGTAATTTTAAAAACATCAGTACATTGTCAGAGATACGCGAGACCGAAGTGTCTGCGGACTCTGCGTCAGAGAGCTCGATATCAGGATAGTTGGTCAGTATCTCTGTGAGCGCATCACGCTGCGTCGTTATCAGTTCGGGATCGCCTGCCATCTCAATACGATAGTTTATTCGGCTGCGTTGCCCCAATAGGTTGGTTGACGGGAGTGAGTCTTGATGCATTAAGACACGCCCACCAAACCCAAAGGTGGTCAGCGGGCGATCAGGTTCTTTTGTCAATACATCACTTATTGTGAACTGCGCATCACCAATGGTGATACGGTCGCCGACATCAGCCTGTAGACTACTAAGCACTTCTGGTGCGACGATCACACTGTCAGATGTTAGCTGATCCCACAGCGGCTGCCCCGAGGCAAGCTCCGCTGTGCCATATAAGGGATAAGACGGAGAGACGGCTTTGACGCTGGCAAGCAAGGTTTGCTCATCATTGACCAGCATGGCGCTAAATTGATAGTCATACACCGTCTGTGTATTAGGGATAGTTTCTACCTGTGACAATACTTCGCTTGGCCAGTCTTGTTTACTGTTTAGGATTAGATCCCCACCAACGAGCGCGCGCTGATTGTCATTGATATAGCTATCGACAGACTGCTGCACAGAGTCGAGGGTCAGATAGGTTGCAAGCGACAAGGTCAACGTCAGTAGGAACAACACGGGATATACCCAACGCTGCCACCAGCTACGGCTGAGTGCTTGCGAGCCTAGTGTTTGAAAACCTAGGGTACGGGTAAATAGTTGACTAAGAATGCCGCTAGGATAACTGGACTCTTGATGCATACTGGTAACAGTCTTTTCTGTATCAGGCGATTTGTTGTCTGTGGGTTTACTATTCATTAAGATACAATCCAGTTATTCATGTAGGTACAATGCGGCCGTCATGCATGGTGATGACGCGATCTGCCATCTCGGCAAGTGCAGGGTCATGAGTCACGACCACCAGTGCCGAGCCAACCTGTTGGCGTAAGTCCAATAGCAGCTGCATAACTTGATCGGCATTTTGCTCATCTAAGTTGCCCGTTGGCTCATCCGCAAACACAATTTTTGGGTGCGATACCAAAGCTCGTGCTACTGCTGTACGCTGCTGCTCACCACCTGACAACTGATTGGGTAAGCTGTGACGTCTATGACCTAAGTCGACCGCATCTATCAGCTCGTCTACACGTGATGGGTTTGGACGTCTGGCAATATCAAGTGGAAAGGCGATATTTTCAGCGACGGTCAGTGTGGGAAGTAGATGAAATGACTGAAAGACAAAGCCCATATCCTGCTGTCGAATAACGGCAAGCGCATCCTCGTCAAGACTGCTAAGCATTTGACCTGCCAGCGACACCATACCACTATCGGGATAGTCTAATGCTGCGAGTAAACCTAACAAAGTAGATTTACCCGAGCCTGATTTACCCATGATGACCACAAACTCGCCAGCATTGACATAAATATCCACGTCTTTAATGATGGACAACTTTTGCTCACCGACTTGCACGGTTTTATTTAATTGTGAGGCGGTCAGTAGGGCTTGTGTCTTAGCGTCTGCTTGTGGCGTTGCTGTGGCAGTCGAAGATGATGATGTCATTACAGTGTCTCGTTAAGTAGTCTCGTTTGTCGTATTGTCTTGAGCAGTCGTAGCTGTGCTATCGGTATCGGCTGTTTTTAACTCTTGTAGTTCTTCTAGTTCATTTAATTTAGGCTCTAGAATAGGCAAGATATTGTTGTTAACGATAATCTCGTAGCCCTCTTTAGTCGGGTGAATCGCATCCGCTTGGTTGAGCTCTCGGTCACCGCCAACGCCTTCTAAGAAAAACGGAATAAGTGTCAGGTTCATGTCTTTAGCAACACGAGGATAAATGTCTGAGAATGCCGCAACGTATTCACTGCCTAGATTGTCATAGATCGACATACCGCCTAAGATGACGACACTACCATTGTCTTGCAGGTGCTTAACCGCAGTACGAATATTGGCTTCAATGGTCGCTACATCGATACCGCGTATCGCATCGTTAGCACCGATAGTCAATATGGTGATGTCGGGTTTGGTTTGCGACACCCAGTCCAATCGATTGACCAATCCCGTGCTGGTTTCACCACTCAATCCTGAATTGATAACTTTGGCATTGTCGTAACCCATTGCTTGCAGACGATCTTCTAACTGAGCAGGATAGTTGTCATCTTTGTCCACCCCAAGACCTTCTGTCAGGGAGTCGCCCAATGCCAAGATCGTTAATGGCGCTTGCTGTGCAGTGGATGTTACCGGTTGCTCAGATTTTGTCGTTTGAGGTTCGGCAGTTTGAGTACTGTTTTGCATGCCATTATCGGTGGTAGGTTCAGATGGTTTTTGGCAACCACCGAGCGCCATTACGGCTGTTAAAATAGCCAATGTTGGTAAGTGTCGAGCGAAACGAATGGATAAATGCATCATGATTATTCTGTCCTATAAGCAATCAAACCAGTGTAGCAAAATAAGACAGACACCAATATTATCCTAAGGTTACTGTGGTTTTTGATATTAAAGCTTTTTGCCATCGACCATCACTGGACGACTCACTACCCAAGCAATGACGACGTTGAGAACCATCAAAATAAGCATGATGAATAGTGGCAAATCCCAACTGCCAGTCGCTTCATGTAGCCAACCTGTCCCTAAGGGACCAAAAAATGCAATCAAATAACCGACGAATTGCGCCATACCCGACAGCTCACTAGATTGGTTGGTTGTATAAGTACGTAAGGAGAACAGCATCATGCTCAAGGTAAAAATAGCGGAGCAGCCAATGCCCATCAGACCTGACCACAACCACGCGAGGTCGGTAGATAAATAATTGATTCCTAAAATACCAATAACATTCAGCACCGCTGCAAACACCGCCAGCGCCTGAATAGGGCGGCCGCGATTGATCAGCCACGTCAGGCTCAAAATAGAGACTGGCGCCATAAACTGAAACACTGAAGCCATTTGTCCTGCTTGCACTGCGGATAGCCCCTTGCTGACCCAAATAGAGGGTAAGAAACTGGCAACGGTGTAAAATAATAATGATTGCAGCCCCATAAATACCGCAATTTGCCAAGCAAAGGGCGTACGCCACATGGATATATCAGACGCTCCAGAGGTAGGTGGCACAATGGCTTGATGACTAGACGAACCCAGCCGCAACCGTAAAAATATCCAAATAATGATCGCAAAAATGCCCAATAGCGACCACCCACCCAGTGCCCATTGCCAGCCCACTTGCTCAGATAATGGCAGTACGACTCCAGCGACGATGCCTGCCGTTACCGTCATCGTTAGACTAAATAGCCCTGTTATGAGTGGAATATGCTGGGGCGTACGCTGTTTAATAACAGGGGCAGCTAAGGTATTCGCAAAACCGATAGCCAAGGTCAGCAGTAACGTACCAATCAAAAACCCAGACCAAGTGGGAATAACGGTACGAATCATCATACCAATCGTTAATAACGCAATCATCGCAATGAGCGTATTCTCAAGCCCAAAACGCTTACCAATGGCTGGCGCGATCAGTGCGCCCACTGCAAAAGTCAGCATGGGCACTGCTCCTAGCCAACCAATCTGCGTCTCAGAGATATTGAGGGCATCTTGTACAACAGGGGCAATAGAGCCGAGAGCAACAATAGGCGCACGCATATTGGTGGCGAGCAAAATCATGGCACATAAAATGAGCCAAAAAGTGAAGCGTGAGGAGGGCAGCTCAAACGGTGACGGCGTATCTGAATGAGACTGTAATGGCACATCAGGTGGCAAATCAGTAGATGTAGACATAGCAGCACGACTATTAGAATAAGAAAAAGGACACGTCATTAAACAGCGCCGAAGCATCGTCGCTTGTAAATAACACCAAAGAAAACGCACCTAGACGGTGACTAAAATCATTAATTAGAATCGTAAATTAGAACTAGAGATTATTTGCAGAATACAAGATATATGAGTAACCATTTTGAAAGCGCGCTTATCTTCAATCGCCTATCAACTGGATACGGTATTAGATTTATTTAGTCTACTATTATTAACAGGCCTTGCACGTGCCGTATTGATATCCAAAATATCTTAAAGCGATGCTAATTAGATACGTCGCGGCTGGCACAACTAAAAATAGCGCCAGTCCCTTGCAAAGGACTAGACGCTATTATAAGAACAGATGTTAGGTAAATACTACCAGCGTATGGTAACAAACGCGGTATTTATAAGAATTTAGCTATACAGGTTTGCCTAACTGAGCGGCTTTAAGGGCATTTTCTTGCTGTTCTGCCACGATTGAATCACACTTATTGGGATCATTTCCACAAAACGAGCAATTTTCATCACCCATTAGTTTAGCAACGCCGCCACAAGATCCTCTAAGCGGCTTCTTTTTAACCATATAACCGATACCCATAAAGATAAAGAACAGGACGAATACGGTAAAGGTAATGGCAAGCATGGGAAGCAATTGACTAAGCATAGAGGAAACCTCGATTTTTAAAAATATTGTGGCTATCTACTAGGGTAGTACCTTAATAGTATAGCAAAACCAGTATAGCAAATTTTTGTATGGCTCGTTGATGGTTATCGAGCCGTTTACAGTATTGTGACTAAGTTCTATTGCCACCAAGCTCTAAGGCTGTTTGTCAGCGCGTAATGCTTGCATTGCTGGTGTTTGTACCACTTGCCACTGGTCAGTATTCTTATCAGAATCTGTCGCCTTTGCCTCATCAGCTAAAACAACAAACAAGGCAGCTATATCTTGTGCTTTGGCTGTTGCAAGGGCTTTTTCATAAGGCATCGCAGTGAGGGCGGTTGCCCACGCATCTGCCAAGGCAACTGAGTCTGCTGCAACGGTTAGCGATGGTGCGCCGCCCGCGATAGGCTTGCCAGTGGTTGGGTCAATCGTATGACTGTAGCGCTGACCGTCGAATATGACGGAATTACGATAGTTGCCAGAAGTTGCCAAATACATCTGATTATCGGTATTGATTGGTTGACGAATCGCTGATATTGTCTGACGCTCGCTGACCGTACTGTCCTCAATAGGCGCATCAATCGCAATTTGCCACGGCTGCTGTTGGTTATTGACCCCAGAGGTTGCAATTTCACCCCCTATCTCTACCATGTAGTTGCGAATTTGATAGTCATCTCTGAGCACATCGGCGATTACATCGACGCCATAACCTTTAGCAACTGCTGAGAAATCAAGCCCGACGCCATCTTTGGTTTTATAAATGCTCTGCTCTTTTTGTATGATGCTCTCAAAATCTACCAAGGCTTTTGCTTGAGCAATCTCAAGTGCTGTTGGCGGACTTTGCAAGCGCTCAACGGTCATGGTGCTACCAAAGCCCCAAGTCTCTACCAATGGCATTACGGTAGGATCAAAGGCGCCACCAGATTGCTGATAGACGATTCGTGACACATCAAGCACGTGAGCAAAATCTGCATCGATAGTGAGGGGGATGTCTTTACCTAACTGGTTGAACTTAGAGATAGTAGAGTCTGCTTGATAGGTAGACATACTGTCATTGATTTGCTGCAAGCGCTTATCAATCGACGCTTGGATGGCCGCTTCATCTGCATCCGCAGGTAGCTGATAACTGATATGGTAGCTCGTTCCCATGGTCTCACCGCTGAGATAATCATAATCTGGCGTTTGCTGGCAAGCACTAAGACTGAATACAGCACTGATAGCCATAACGGGTAATAAGGTGGTTTTCATCGATTTGTTAGACAATGAGAGTGGGGCTAATTTTTGCATTATTGGTTTTCTCATATTAATCACAATAGCTTTTATGGCAAAAGGGTGAGTGGCACGTTCTATTAGCGTCGCCCATTTTACACCCCTTGTTACCCATAACGCCAATCATAGACTTAAGACCTAGTGGCTTAAACGACTAGATTTATTTTACTTTTGATTCACGGATGAGCTTATATAGTTTTGGTGGCGATAGGCGGTTGACCGTGGTCGCCAGCTTTTCTTTAGTGTCTGCCACGATGATATATTCTTCACCCTTAATCAGGGCTTTTATGACCTGTTTAGCAAAGGTAGCTGCGGTTAATCCTTTATTGGTCGCCTCGTCCATCGTTCCTTGCGCGCTACCATCACCAGTCAAGGCATTAATAGAAATACTGGTTTGAATAAATCCAGGGAATACCGTTGCCACCTCTATGCCTTGCTCGTACAGTTCTGCACGCAGACTGTTTGCCCACATATGAAGTGCGGCTTTGGCTGCTCCATAAGCGCCGCGATATTGTGTGCCTAATAAACCTGCAACACTGGATACCATGACAATTTTGCCGCCACCTTGTGTGACCATATCTGGCAATACCAGTCTGGTAAGACGTGTCTGCGCAAAATAATCTATCTCCATAATTTGGCGCTCAACTTCTTCAGTGGTTTCCATAATAAGCGAGCGTTGACTGATACCAGCATTATTAATAAGCCAATCAATTTGTCCAGCTTGAGCTTTAGCTGTCTCATACGCGTCTTTTGCTTGTTTGGCATCGGTGATATCAAAAGGGATGATGAAATGATTTTTGCTGTTTTTACAGCGGTTTTTGACTGCTAGTAATTTTGCCTCATCACGCCCACTTAAAATAATGGTGGCACCACGTTTGGCAAAGGCGATAGATAATGCTGCGCCGATACCACTAGAAGCACCAGTAATCCAAATGGTCAAATCTTTAATGTTGGTTTTCATAAGAATCCTTTCTTAAGGCAATAAACAATTAATCATATAGTAGAGGGCAGATGGTCTGCTATTTAGATTTGTAGGCTTATTATGCAAGAGTTGCATTTAGTCAAAACCAAAAAAAGAGCCTCAATTGAGACTCTCTTTTATTTATTACTTTAGAATACTTTTTTACGTAGCCACTTGCTTAGTTACTCACTTAACCACCGAAGTCATCAAGCATGATGTTTTCATCTTCCACGCCCAAGCTGTGCAGCATGTCGATGACCGCCGCATTCATCATCGGTGGCCCGCACATGTAGTATTCACAGTCTTCTGGGTTTGGATGGTTCTTCAGATAATTTTCAAGTAGCACGTTATGGATAAAGCCGGTTGGACCTTCCCAATTGTCTTCTGGTAATGGATCAGACAAAGCCACATGCCACTCAAAGTTATCAAACTCTTCTGCTAGTTGATCATAATCTTCAACATAGAACATCTCACGAATAGAGCGTGCACCATACCAAAAGCTGATTTTACGCTTAGTATGTAAGCGTTTAAGCTGATCGAAGATGTGCGAGCGCATCGGTGCCATACCAGCACCACCACCAACGAAAATCATTTCAGCGTCAGTCTCTTTGGCAAAGAATTCACCATAAGGACCTGAAACTGTTACTTTATCACCAGGTACTAGGCTAAATACCCATGAGGACATTTTGCCTGGTGGAATACCATCAGGACCGCGTGGCGGTGGACTGGCGATACGAATATTAAACTTAATAAGGCCTTTTTCTTCAGGGTAGTTGGCCATCGAGTAAGCACGAATAACTGGCTCATCAACTTTTGAGACATAGTTGAAAATACCAAATTTTTCCCAATCTTCACGGTATTCTTCGTCAATGATAAAGTCTTTATAATGCACTTCATGCGGCGGCGCCTCTAACTGCACATAACCACCAGCACGGAAGTTTACTTCTTCGCCATCTGGAATTTTAAGGACCAGCTCTTTAATAAAGGTAGCAACGTTGTCATTAGAGAGAACTTCACATTCCCACTTTTGTACATCGAAAAACTCAGGGTCAATCTCGATTTTCATGTCTTGCTTAACGGCTACCTGACAAGCCAAACGCATGTGATTGCGAATTTCGCCTTGAGTAAAATAGCCTTCTTCGGTGGGCAAGATAGAGCCGCCCCCTTCAATAACGCGGCAACGACACTGCGCACAAGTACCACCGCCACCACAGGCTGAAGATAAGAAAATACCTTCGCTTGCAAGGGTTTGTAGTAATTTACCGCCTGCTGGGGTCACGACGTCATTATCGGGATTATCATTGATATGGATGGTAACATCGCCTGAACTGACCAGTCTTGAGCGCGCCGCCAAAATAATGGCAACGAGGCCCATGATGATCAAGGTAAACATAGCAACGCCACCAATCGCCGTAGCGTAATCCATGGTAGGTATCCTTAATCTATGGAGTAGGGGTGCGAAAAGACGTCATTGCGTGTTTCCTGAACCCCTACCGAATAAATGAATTAAATAGGTCAAATCGCTAAATAGGCTGTTAAGCTTAGCGGTCTAAATTGACATACCGCCGAAAGACATAAAGCCAAGTGACATTAGACCAACTGTGATAAAGGTAATACCAAGACCACGCAGCGGTGCTGGAATGTCTGAGTATTTTAACTTTTCACGGATACCGGCCAATGCGGTAATCGCCAATGCCCAACCGAAGCCTGCGCCCACACCATATACGACAGATTCGCCGAAATTATAGTCACGCTCAACCATAAACAGTACACCACCTAAGATGGCACAGTTTACAGTGATGAGTGGCAAGAACACCCCAAGGGCGTTATACAGACTCGGGACGAACTTATCGAGGAACATCTCTAGAATCTGTACGGTCGCAGCAATCAAGCCGATATAACTGAGCAAGCCCAAAAAGCTTAAGTCGATATCAGGGAAACCTGCCCATGCCAGCGCACCATCTTTTAGAATGAACTGAAAGAGTAAGTTGTTTAGCGGTACGGTAATCGCCATCACGACGACCACGGCAACACCCAGACCAATAGCGGTTGAAACCTTCTTTGATACGGCCAAGAAAGTACACATACCTAAGAAATAGGCCAGCGCCATATTCTCAATAAAGACTGAGGTTATAAATAAACTAACATAATGTCCCATTAGTGACCGCCTCCATGTGCCATGCCTTTAGACTGCGGCTTCATTACAAATTCAGCGTCTTCAACCTGCTCAGGTTTCCAGATACGGATAATGGCAATGAACAAACCAATAATAAAGAATGCTGACGGTGGCAACAGTAATAGACCGTTCGGAATATACCAACCGCCATCAGTGACAGGCTGTAGGATGGTGATACCAAACCACGTACCTGAGCCAAGTAGCTCACGGATAGTCGCGACAAACAGCAAAACCGCAGAATAGCCAAGACCATTACCAATACCATCTAAAAAGCTTGGCACTGGTGGATTGCTCATGGCAAATGCTTCGGCACGACCCATCACGATACAGTTGGTGATAATCAAACCAACGAAGACCGACAAGCCTTTACTCACATCATAAGCAACGGCTTTTAGCACCTGATCGACCAAGATAACCAAGGAAGCAATAATAGTCATCTGTACGATAATACGAATGCTTGAAGGGATTTGCTTACGAATGATCGAGATAAAGAAGCTTGAAAACGCCGTGACTAAAGTCAACGCCACACACATTACCATGGCATTGGCCATGCTTGTGGTGACCGCCAGTGCCGAACAGATACCAAGGATCTGTAGGGCAATAGGGTTATTATCAAAAATAGGCGAGGTTAAAATACTTTTAGTGTCAGCCATGTTATGCCTCCTTGCCGTTTGCTACTGGTCGTTTGGCTGCCAGTTCGGTTTCAGGTTGAGCGCTCAGCGTTGATTGCGTAGCTTGTGTATCTGCCGCATTATCAATTGCTTGACCACTCTCTTTACGTAGCGTATCTAAATAGGGCTTATAACCTTGCTCACCCAACCAAAACTGAATCATGTTACTGACACCGCGACCGGTCAAGGTTGCACCACTGATACCATCGACCCAGTTTTCTTTTGGTGTACCCGCTTTGGTCACACCAGTGGCAACATTACCATTTTCGTCATATGAGTGGATACCGCTCCACTTCGCACGCCACTCTGGCTCTTCGATACGAGCACCCAGACCTGGGGTTTCTTTATGCTCATAAAAGCTGATACCTTTGATGGTATTCATATCGCTTTCAAGGGTTAAGAAACCATAGATAGTGCCCCATAGTCCATAGCCTTGAATCGGCAAAACAACCATTTCAGGTTTGCCTGCGTCATCTTTTTTAACATAGACTTTGGCATATTTGGGTTTACGACCAATACCAGCAGGGTCATTATTGCCTAAATCTTCACTCAGTGCTTTATTCTTAGTCGCTTGGCTTGCGTCATAAGCATTACGATCAGGGATGCCAGCGGCTTTTAGCGCTTCATCATCAACGTAGCTGCCTTTACTTAAGTCAATAATTTCGACATCGAAATCTTTAAAACGTTCAGCAACATCATCTGCTGTATCAGACTCGGCATCGTACATGCCAGCGGCGACCAAGATGTTTTTGTTACGGTCTAAGCGTGCGTTTTCAATTTGAGCAGGTTTTAGACCAACCGCTACTGCTGAAACTAAGACGGAACACACCAAGCATAGCGTCAATGCCACACTGATGGTTTTCGCATTATTACTTTTGGGCTTGGACATAACGAACCCTCCGAGCTGTTTGGCGTTTGATGTTTGCTTGGGTCACAAAGTAATCAAACAATGGAGCAAATAAGTTGGCGAATAAAATGGCCAGCATGATGCCTTCTGGGAAAGCTGGGTTCACGACGCGAATCAATACCGTCATAAAACCAATCAAGATACCATAAGCCCAGCGACCTTTATTGGTATGCGCAGCTGATACAGGATCGGTTGCCATAAACACGGCACCAAAGGCGAAGCCGCCGATAACTAAGTGCCAATAAAACGGCAGGTTCATCATCATATTGTCTTCAGAACCAATCATATTAAAGACAAGAGAAGTAGCAATCAGACCTACTACACAACCTGCCATAATACGCCATGAAGCAATACGCGTCCAAAGTAGAACAACGGCACCCATTAGGATAGCCAGTGTTGATACTTCACCGATACTGCCTTGCATATTACCTAAGAACGCATCACCCCAAGTGATTGCATTACCATAGACGTCGACGAAGTCTTGAGGAACGACGCCTAACGCGGCAAGACCAAGTGGCGTCGCACCAGAAAAACCATCAACAGCTGTCCATACTGAGTCACCAGACATATAAGCAGGGTAAGCAAAGTATAAGAATGCGCGACCCGATAGGGCAGGGTTCAGGAAGTTTTTACCCGTACCACCGAACACTTCTTTTGCGACTACGACACCAAAGGTGATACCTAAAGCAACTTGCCATAAAGGAATATCTGGTGGTAAACAAAGCGCAAACAGCACTGAGGTCACAAAGAAACCTTCGTTGACTTCATGGCCACGTACCAGGGCAAAGATAATCTCACAGAGAATACCGACCGCAAAGGTGACGATATAAATCGGTAAAAATTGCATGGCGCCGTATACGAAGCTTGCCCAGATACTGTCTGGGTTATAGCCTGCCATACTGGTGATAACGGTACGCCAGCCTTCAGGCTGCAAACCAAGGGTTGCAATCGCCGTTAGTGCTTGATGACCGATGTTGTACATACCCCAAAACATGGCTGGGAAAGTACATAACCATACGGTAATCATAATACGCTTTAGATCGATACCGTCGCGTACGTGTGATGCTGAGTATGTGGTTGAGCTTGGTTGACGCAAAAACGTATCAAACATCTCAAAGATAGCATAGTATTTTTCGTGTTTGCCACCCTTGGTGAAAGACGGCTCCATACGATCGAACATATTGTGTAAAGATTTCATCGTGGTTAGCCCTCCAGCTCAATGCGCGTCAAGTTATCACGCAAAATATCACCGAATTCATATTTGCCAGGAGATACGAAGGTGCATAATGCTAAATCTTCTTCGTCCAATTCGAGCACGCCCAAATCTACGGCGCTAATCATGTCTTCGACAATTAATGCACGTAGTAACTGTGTCGGCAGATAATCTTGCGGCATGACCTCTTCATAAACCCCGATAGGTACCATCGCTCGCGGTGAACCATTACTCGTGGTCGTAAAGTTATATTTCTTATTACCAAAAAACTTAGAAATATAAATAGGCAGCTTAGAGAAACGGTTGGTGCCGACACTTAGGAAATGGAACGCTGGACGTTCACGCCCTTCAGGCAGCACACTGATTTGGTTATGAAAGCGACCAAGATAAGCCGTATTGCCAAACACTTTGCGACCTGACAATACCGAACCAGAAATAATACGGTTTTCGCCAGCCGCCAGCTGTCCTTTGGTCAGAGCAGCGATATCAGCACCGCGCTCAGTAGCCACCAAACGTGGCTTGGTGACCGCAGGACCTGCCAAACTAATGATACGGCGCGTATATAAGCGACCGCTGGTGAATAGCTTGCCAATCGCAATCACGTCTTGATAGCCAATCGTCCATACGGTCACGCCGCGCATGATTGGGTGCAAAAAGTGAATGTGCGTGCCAGCCAGACCAGCAGGATGCTTACCAGCAAAGCTATGATACTCAGTGACATTATTAGCCGCCGTTTTGGCAACTGGCGTCAACTGGGCATCACCGTGATGGCAAACAAAGGTCTTGGGGCTGAGTGTCGATAAGACAGCAAGTCCGTCATTGAACGCTTGCAACTGATCGTTAATCAGCAGCATTGGGTCAAATGCTAATGGATTGGTATCCATAGCGGTGACAAAAATAGCATGAGGACGGGCACCGATTTCTGGCGCACGGCTATAAGGGCGCGTGCGAAACGCGGTCCATTCGCCAGAGGCAAGCAGTTGGGTTTCAACAACTTCAGCGTCTAGGTCAGCAAGTTGCTGGGAGTCATAGCGCTCGAAGTCTACTTCTTCACCGTTTGGGTCGACCGCAATCACAAGGCTCTCAAACACACGACGTTCACCGCGTTTAATCGCGACGACTTTACCAGCAGCAGGGGCAGTATAGATAACGCCAACTCGTTTTTTGTCTTCAAAAACTGGCTGACCCTTTGCTACGATATCGCCTTCTTTGACATTCATCGTGGGCTTCATGCCCACATAATCATAGCCAATAACGGCGACATGTGTCGGTTGGTGCTCAGATATCTCGCGGGATGATTCACCGGTGATGGGCAAATCCAAACCTTTTTTGATGGTAATCATAAGCGAAAACTTAGTCCATAGTCTAAAACGATACCAGACGTCCTGTTTGGTATATCGGTAGCATGAACATCTGCGTCATTCAATAAAGCCCCCACGTCTTTCTTCCTATAGTAGGATAGTGACAAAGGATCTCTGAAAATAACGCATGATCATAACTACTAGTAAGAGTATTAACGCTGACCTTAGACTCCTTAACAACACGTTAATGTCTTATTCGAATGACCAAAGTGGCGACTGGCTACCAAGGTGTATGTTAAAACCATCAAATCAAACGCAATCGTTCAAGCCTTTAGCGAAAATGATTGTGTAGACAATAGCTCTATCATACGTTTCATTGAAAATTAAAGCTTGTAACACCAGCGCAATTGACTACCCTTATTGGTTTGGTATCTTGTTAATAGATACGCAATTAGATAAGAATATAGCCAAAAGATGATCTATCGAAATAGATGATAAACTGGTTGATAGACAAACTAGCGAAGCCATTATTAAGTAGATTTCACTCACATCAATAAGCGGCTATACAGCTAGTAATGACTGTTCTAAAATAGTTAGCTAGTGATAGAGAGACGATAGAGACTATAAAAAAGAAAGAGGCGTCATTAGAGTTTAGTGCTGTAGAGTAGACTGTTTAGAGGCCACCAGTTGGAATTTCTAATATAACCCTTCTTAGCAATATGTCAGCCAACATCAAAAAGATGCACTTAGCTGCTGCTCGACTCATCCTGACCGCTATGCAACACTAAGCCATAAATGACTCAATAAAAAGCGCAGCGCATGGTTACTATCACATAGAAACAAATAAAAATTTACCTAGGATTATACGCTAAATTGACCTAAAATTGCCAGTCAGTAATTGAATTTATCTAATGTTGCCAGTGATTCACTGTATTAAAACTTATAGTTATGATTGACTATTTTTTTATGGTCATTTCTATCTATCGAAGTGGATTTTGGGTCTATCATGGATAGCTTTTGATTCGTCTATATATTAAATCACTTTTGACTGATTTTTTTATGCGTGTTTAGAGGGTGTTGAACGTTCAATACACCCTGATTTTTGAATTTACTTTTCTAAATATATTTATTGTTGTGCTTTATAAGGAATGCTATATGTGTGCTGTGCCTGTCATTATCCCGGCTATTGATTTAAAAGATGGTAAATGTGTCCGCTTAAAACAAGGCCGTATGGAGGATGATACGGTTTTTTCTAATGATCCAGTGGCCATGGCAGCACGCTGGGTAGAGGAAGGTGCACGTCGACTGCATTTGGTTGATTTGAATGGGGCATTTGATGGCGTACCCGTTCATAGACAAGTGGTGAATGACATTACCAAAGCGTATCCGAATCTGCCTATTCAGTTGGGCGGCGGTGTGCGCAATATGAACACCATTGAGCAATATATTACGGCTGGTTTGACTTATATCATCATTGGTACAAAAGCGGTCGAAGATCCGGAGTTTGTCGCAGAAGCTTGCCGCGAATTTCCGGGTCATATCATTGTAGGTATCGATGCTAAAGACGGTATGGTTGCCACTCATGGTTGGGCAAATGTGACCGATACTAAGGCGACTGAGCTTGCGAAGCGCTTTGCTGATGTCGGCGTATCGTCGATTGTCTACACCGATATCAACCGTGATGGCATGATGCAAGGCGTCAACGTTGAACAAACTGTCAATTTGGCACGTGAAGGCGGCTTGCCTGTGATTGCTTCAGGCGGCGTGACCAATATGAAAGATATCGAACTGCTGAAACCTTATGGCGATTGTATTGAAGGCATCATTACTGGTCGCGCGATCTATGAAGGCACGTTAAACTTGGGCGAGGCACAAGTTTATTTAGACAGTTAATGATTATTGAACATTTAATAAAGAAAGATGAGTACGAAAATCTATAAAAAGCAAAGGATGCTTATGAACACCGACTTTGACCGTTCAACGATGTGCGATTTTATAAAAGCGTGCGGTCAAATGCTGTTGTTACTAAGCATCCTTTTTGCCTTTCCAGTGTATGCGGCTGGTGAAGAGGTGACTGGTGTAACTACTGCATTGGGGATAGATACAGCAGAAAACCCAGCAGCTGATAAACCTTTACTGGATGCGACATCAGAAGAGGAAGCTTCAGCATCTCCAGTGGTCATACCTGAGCCAGCACCACCGCCCATAATCAGTGGTGAGAGCACCAATAATGCGCAAATCGAAACCACTCCTACTCCGCAAAAAGACAATGACATTCGTCAACGTATTCAGGGTATTTTTTCTGAAATAGAAGGTCTACAGGCTGTCAATGTCAGCGTTACGCAAGGTGTTGTCACCTTAACCGGAGAGACGCCGAACGAGAAAAAAGCGCAACAAGCCATTAATTTGACCAACCGTCTGACAGATGTGGTCACTGTCGAAGATCGGATTGATCGCACGCTTGATGTTCAAGACAATGTCACTACCGTTTATCAAGGTCTTAAAGCACAAGCCAAAAATCTGGTCAAAGCCCTGCCACTCCTATTGGTCGGCATTGTCCTATTTGCATTGGTGACATGGTTTGGTAGTTGGCTGTCTAATCGCAAAAAAATGTGGCAACGGCTCACGCCCAATCCGTTTGTCGCCGAATTGTTGTCACAAACCGTTAAAGTCATTTTTATTATTTTCGGTTTGATTCTTGCGCTGAGTTTGATAGGCGCCGAAACCATTTTAGGCACTTTGCTTGGCGGTGCAGGCGTTATCGGTATTGCCGTTGGTTTTGCGGTCAAAGACACTATTGAGAATTACATTGCCTCGCTCATGCTCAGTATTCGCCAACCATTTCGCGCACGTGATCATATTTTGATTAATAATCAAGAGGGGATTGTAGTACGGCTAACCTCACGTGCGACTATTCTGATGACTTTAGATGGTAACCAGTTGCGCATTCCCAATGCTGAAGTATTTAAAGCAACGATTTTAAATTACACCAAAAATCCAGAACGTCGATTTACCTTTGAGTTAGGCGTTGATGCCAATGATGATCCATTAGCGGCTATCAAGGTCGGACTGGATGCGATACATACATTAGCATTCGTTTTAGATGAACCAAAAGCAGTGGCTGTCATTACCAATGTTGGCGACTCTAATATTATTTTAGAATTTCAAATTTGGGTGGATCAATCAGATACGGATTTCTCAAAAGCACGAAGTATTGCCATTCGTGAGACCAAGCATGCGTTAGAAAATGAAGGCTTCAGCTTGCCTGAACCGATTTATCGTTTGCGTTTTAATAGTAACTTAGAAAAAGCGTTTGAGCATATGCAGGACAGTAACGCCGGCAGTGCTAATACTAATATGACGATTACGACGAACACGCCCAAAGTGACCGATGAAAACCAGAATGAAGATAATAGCGTTGATGATAAGGACAAAAAACAAGCAAAGGCTCGTGCCAAATTGATTTTACAAGGTCGCAATGCTGATGAGGTGCTTAACGCTCGTCCCGACGACAAACTCATGGAAAAAGTTGAACAGGAAATTGCAGAAAGCTCTGACGAGACTGATCTACTGAATAATAATAGCCCACAAGAATAATTTGCAAAAACCTGCTAAAAACTAGGCATAAAAAATGCAACGAAACGTATATCTGATTATCATTCAAATACGAGACATTTTTTATGCAAATGAAACACTTGATTATATTCGCCCTAGTGGGCATGGTTGCGTTACTAGGTTTCAACCTCATTAATGGCAATCAACGTGAGAAAGATAGAGAAGCAGTCATAAGTGACGCAGGATCTGAGCAATCTCCCGATACAGCGTTACCAAATACGGATGATGTAGAAAGTGGCTCAGTAGATGTCGCGAGCCAGCCACTTGGCAAACAGCCTAAAGCCATTCTCGATAATGCTACCGCGAAAATAGATCAGGCGCAGGAAGCAGACAAGGAACGTCTAGACCAGATGAGTAATGCGCAATAATGATTTAAATAGTTGTTATAAAATACCACGCACAAAAAAGGCCAACGATGACGTTGGCCTTTTTATTATTTGAAGCGTTTGCTAACATTAGCTTTTCTTACTTGTACCTTTACTACGGCTACCAGTCTTTTTAGCGGGGCCTCTTCTATCAGTACTTTTCTTATCAGTGCCTTTCTTAGAAGGCGCGCTCTTCGTTTGATTCATTTCACTAGATTGTAATTTGGCTTTTAAATCAAAGTCAATTTGTAGCAGATCCATATTGACGCCAGCAACTTTCACTTTAACGCGATCGCCTAGTCCGAATAATGTCCCTTTGTCTTTACCAATCAGCTGTTGTTGCTGCTCATCGTAAACAAAGAAGTCATCACCGACATTAGAGATGTGAACCAAACCATCGATATATAGGTCAGTCAAGGTAACAAACAAACCGAAGCTTGTGACTGTAGTGACCACACCTTCGAACTCTTCACCAACATGATCTTTCATATAGTGACACTTGAGCCAAGACTCTACATAGCGTGAGGCTTTTTCGGCACGGCGCTCGGTATCAGAGGTTTGCGTGCCAGCCGCTTCAAGAGAAAAGTCCATTACTGGCTGCTGAGTATTGGTCACTTTTGCTTTGATGGCACGATGCAGCATCAAATCAGGGTAACGACGAATCGGCGAGGTGAAGTGGCTATATTCGTCATAAGCTAAGCCAAAGTGACCGATATTGTCAGGTGCATAGTTTGCTTGCATCATTGAGCGCAACAGCATGCTGTGGATACTAATTGCATCGGGTCTGTCTTTGGTGGCTTCAATAATGCGCTGATAATCGGCTTGCGTTGGATTTTCTTCTGGAAAGCTTAAACCAAAATTCTTTGCGTATTCGTGAATACGCATTGATTTTTCGCCATCAGGTTTGTCATGGTTACGATATAAGACAGGAAGCTCATGCTTGAGTGCAAAGTTTGCTGCACAAGTATTGGCCAGCAGCATACATTCTTCAATGAGTTTTTGAGCATCACCGCGAGTACGCGGTAGGATTGCCTCGATACCACCTTTCTCATTGAACTTAATGTAGGTCTCAACTGTTTCAAACTCCATTGCATGGCGCTCTTCACGCTTTTTAAGCAGTAGCTCATACAATTGATGTAAGGTATCGACAGATTTTTTGACGTCTTTATTACCCGTGAGTGAGGTAGGTACGCTCTTATCTTCTGGATTCTCAAGATAAGCATTCACTTGATTATACGTTAAGCGTGCTTGTGAGTGCATGACAGCAGGATAGAACTCATAACCAGTCACTTTGCCTGCCCGCGATATTTTGATATCGGCGACCATACAAAGACGGTCACGGTCAGGATTCAGTGAGCACAGACCATTGGAGAGCACTTCAGGCAACATTGGAATCACACGATGCGGGAAGTATACGGACGTACCGCGCTCGTAGGCATCTTTATCAAGTGGCGAGTTTGGTGTAACGTAATAACTGACATCCGCAATCGCAACTAAGACACGATAGTTGCCACCTGAGCGTTTTTCGGCGAATACGGCATCATCAAAATCACGTGCATCTTCACCATCGATAGTCACCAGTGGCAAATCACGCAAATCTTTACGACCTTTTAGATCCTTTTCAGTTGGTTCTTGATAATCGTTGGCTTGCTTCAGTGCTGCTTCGCTAAAATCTGATGGGATGTCATAATTGAGTAAGGTGGTTTCAATAATCAGTTCGCGATCATTGTCGTCAGACAGTACTTCAGTGATTTTACCCGTCGCAAATTCATGCTGATTTGGCCAATCAATAACATCAACCTTAACAGGAGATCCTTGCTTGGCATTCATCGCTTGTACATTTTCTTCAGTGACGGTAATCGGCTGGTGATTATTTGGACTACCAAGCTCGACACAGTAGCCATCTTCATCAAGCGCTAATGTACCAATGAAGTTATTTTGGCGACGTTCAACGACATCGACAATACGTCCTTCTGTGCGCCCGCGATTGTCTGTCGATGTACCAACTGCATCTACAGTGTCACCATTGAAAACCCAGCGCATTTGCTTTTCATGCAAAAACAAATCTGGCATATCGCTTAATAATACAAAGCCAAAGCCTTTCGGATGTGCAGACACTGTACCTCTGACGACATCTTGCTTGGTCACCGTGCGATAGCGATAAGGACGACCGTCGCGGTTTACTTGTCCATCACGTGCCATCGCTTTTAGGCGATTGCCTAAAGCGTCAAACTGGTCTGGGTCATCAATATTAAAGGCTTTTGCCAATTGTTGATGCGTGACTTCACCATGCTCATTAATCGTACTGAGTATCAGTTCGCGACTAGGGATAGGATTGTCATATCTTTTTGCCTCACTTGAGGCGTTTGGATCGTTCCAACTCATAAATTACCGTATCTATTTTTAAAATTATTAATAATGGCTATCTTAACACGAACGACGTTGCAATATCTTGCGTCAATTGTCTTAAGTGTATTTGGTAGCAGGAAGTAGTCACCTTTGATAGGCAACAACTATTAAAACAAATCAAATGTCGATATCGACTGTACTTGATCTATTGGTTATCTTTTTACTGTCTATCTCTTTCGACACTTCTAGTACTGTTGTTTGATTAGACTTATCCAAGTATTTCTGAGCCTTATCGACTTCAGTAGTCAAAGTATTGACCGTCTGTTTCATGTTCTCTAGCGCTTCAATTTTATAATTGCTAATCATATCCATCGTATCATAGACGTTATTGAAAGCGTTTTGCAATTTATCAAGCTCAATGCTGCTACTGGTCGCTTGTTCATGGATTTCACCTGACTGACGTTTTAGCATCGCTGAGGTCGATTCAATCAAGCTGCTGGTGGTTTTATTTAAAGCAGTAATTTGATCAAGTACCAGTTTTTGATTGGTCATTGCTTGTGCAACCACGACCGCTGTACGTAATGCAGATACAGTGGTTGTGGTGGCTCGATCAACACCTTTTATCAATTCTAAATTATTGCGGCGAATGGTATCGAGCGCTAGATAGCCTTGCACGTTCACGGCTAACTGAGTTAAGAAGTCGGTGTTTTTTTGACGCACATAAAACAACATCTCTTCTTTAATAATGCGTGCTTTTTCGGGATCGGTCGCTTCTATCGCATAAACCTTTTGTTCTAACTGCTCATCGATTTTTTTGCCGACATAAACGTATTGACGGATGGATTGCATCAGCTCCCACATGTTGACTTTTTCTTGCTCAATCATCGCATTGTCTTTGAGCAGCTCATCCTTACCATTATATAGACTGGTAACAACCGCATTAATATGCGACTGTGCAGATTCGTATTGACGGAAGTAATCCTGTACTTTATTGCCAAATGGGATGAGACCGAATAACTTACGTGAGCTGGTCAGCTCTTTTTTACTGGGATCTAAATCTTCGACGATGCCGCGCAACTCAGTCAATGACTTGGCGATAGGAGAATTATCAAACAAGCTGTCATTGAGGCTTTTGGCGGGTAAATCGAGCATACGATTAGACACTTGGGCTGATTCACGAATCTCTTTGGTACCGAGATTATGAATCGATTGCACATTTTGCTGAAATTCAGCACTGTGCACAGAATTGTTAATCACATGATCAACAAAGGCATCGACCTTTGCATCAAGTTCTGGGATTTGGCTGTCATCCAATTTGACCATCTGATCTGCTTCGCTTTTTTGTATTTCTCTCACAGGTTCAGGCGCGGTTAGAGAAATACTTGGCGTCGTTGCGTTTTCTGGTGGGGTCAATTCTTGCATGAAATTTCCTTCAATATTGGATAAAAGTAGTGTTTTTGTCAACGACTCTGATGGCCGTGATATACGTTATTTTTATACACTTACTAGAAATTTTTAATAAATGCTGATTAGCAAATATAAAACAGATCTTTAGATTACCGCGTAATCAAATGGTTGAGAAGGTAGGTTTTGTAAAATAGAGTCAGCCAATTATATCTGACTAAACATATTTAAAAGAGATATGTATCTATGCACACAATAAAAAACCATCAATATCCCGCAGTATATTGATGGTTAAGGTTATACATATCTATATTGACTAACAGCCATCTAATAAACAGATTACTTTTTCTTAGTTGGCCCAAGCAGCATACCCATCTGACGACCTTCCATCTTAGGATATTGCTCAACGTTAGCAATCTCAGCAGTATCTTCGATAATACGATCTAGCTGCTTGCGACCAATTTCTTGGTGCGCCATTTCACGGCCACGAAAGCGAATACTGATTTTAACTTTGTCTTGGTCTTCCAAAAAGCTGACGATTTTTTTCAGTTTAACCTGATAATCAGCTTCTTCAGTACTAGGACGCAGCTTCATCTCTTTTAGCTGAGTTTGCTTTTGGTTCTTTTTAGCTTCTTTCGCTTTTTGCTTTTGATCATAGAGGAAATGCTTATAATCCATGATTTTGCATACTGGCGGTTTGGCTTCAGGAACCAATTCGACCAAATCTAGACTGTCCTCACGTGCCGCTTTCATCGCGGTTTCGATATCGACCACGCCCATCTGTTCGCCGTCTTCTTTAACGAGACGGACTTCTTTGGCTGTGATATCTTCGTTGATGTTCAAACGGTTTGACTGTTTAATAGGTATTACTCCTCATCTGTTTTTGGGGTCTGTCGGCCTTTGTTGCTGACAGCGGTCTGTACTAATGTAATAAATTCTGGAACACTCATCACGCCAAGGTTTTCACCTTCACGAGTACGGACATTGACACTGCCCGATTCGACTTCTTTATCCCCTAATACTAGCATATAGGGAACGCGTTCTAATGTTTTCTCTCGTATCTTAAATCCAATCTTTTCGTTACGCAAGTCACTAATAGCTCGCAAACCTGAATTTTTGAGTTCGCTGACCACATTTTCACAAGCATCTGCCTGTTTATCAGTGATATTCATCACCACCACTTGTTGCGGCGCTAGCCAAACGGGCATCCAACCAGCATAGTTTTCAATCAAAATACCAATGAAGCGCTCGAATGAACCTAAGATGGCACGGTGCAACATAATAGGTACTTCGCGCTCGTTTTGCTCATTGACGAATTCGGCATCTAGGCGCTCAGGCATGTTTGGGTCAACCTGAATCGTACCGCACTGCCAGACGCGACCTAAAGAATCTTTCAAACTAAATTCAATCTTCGGACCATAAAATGCGCCTTCACCTGGCAGATAAGCCCAATCTAATCCTGAGCTATCTAATGCATCGGCCAAAGCTTTTTCGGCGAAGTCCCAAGACTCATCACTACCAACCCGTTTTTCAGGGCGAGTCGAGAGTTTCATAATGATATTGTCAAAACCAAAGTCTTCATAAACGGCAAGGGTTAGCTTAATAAAGTCAGCGACTTCTTGCTGGATTTGCGACTGTGTACAGAAGATATGTGCATCATCTTGGGTAAAACCGCGTACACGCATCAAACCATGTAGCGAACCTGATGGCTCATTACGATGGCATGAGCCAAACTCTGCCATACGTAATGGCAAATCACGGTAAGATTTTAGACCTTGGTTAAAAACTTGTACGTGACAAGGGCAGTTCATTGGCTTTACTGCATAATCACGATTTTCACTGGCAGTCGTGAACATGTTAGTCGCATAGTTACCCCAATGTCCCGAACGCTCCCACAGGCTACGATCGACGATTTGCGGCGTTTTAATTTCTTCATAGCCATTATCATGCTGTACTTTACGCATATACTGCTCAAGTACTTGATATATCGTCCAACCATTCGCATGCCAAAACACCATACCGGGTGCTTGCTCTTGCATATGGAACAGATTTAACGCTTTACCAATTTTACGATGGTCACGTTTTTCAGCTTCTTCGATACGCTGAATATAGGCTTTTAAATCTTTTTTATCCGCCCATGCTGTACCATAGATACGTTGCAGTTGCTCGTTCTTGGCATCACCGCGCCAATATGCACCAGACATTTTGGTCAGTTTGAATACTTTTAAAAATCTGGTGTTCGGCACGTGTGGACCACGGCACATATCGACATATTCTTGATGATGATATAAGCCAAACGCTTCTTCGCCTGGCATATCATTAATCAGCTTAAGCTTATAGTCTTCACCACGTTCTTCAAAGATTTTGATGACTTCATCGCGTGGCGTTATTTTTTTGATAACGTCATAATCTTGCTTGATGAGTTCCATCATGCGTTTTTCAATGGCTGCCATATGCTCTGGTGTAAACGGCGTTTCGCTATAAATGTCATAATAAAAACCATCATCGATAACGGGACCAATCACCATTTTTACATCAGGATATAACTGCTTAACCGCATGACCTAATAGGTGAGCACAAGAATGGCGAATGATATCGACACCGTCATCATCTTTTGGTGTCACGATTTCAACCTTAGCATCATGAGCGATAGGGTCGTGCGCATCAACCAGATGACCATCTACGCGTCCGGCGACCGTCGCTTTAGCCAATCCTGCACCAATGCTTTGTGCCACTTCCATGACGGTGGTGCTACCTTCGAAGTTTTTTACGCTACCATCGGGTAAAGTAATCGCTACCATAATCTATTCACCTTTTTGCGTCCGTTGGCAGTGATGATTGCAACCATCAATCATATAACCGCAAGACTGCGTCAATTATATCCAACTGCTATGATATGTTATAAGAGATAGATATCACTTAAAGGCAAAATTTCAAACAATCAACCGTTGAACAATCAAGGCTAATAAGAAATGCCATTAAGCAATATTATAAAGTCAGCTATTATAGCAAAAACTGTGTATCAACACTAGATAGTAAGGGATTGGGTCGGCTTCTATATATAGATGCTATCTGTAAGAATATCAAGAAGGGTAAATCATAGTTAGCTAGGGACATAGCGAAGACAATTATTAATAAGCAGATAAATATGCCAAAAAGTCATTATAGAGCCTCAAAACTTGAGCTTAAAGTAAGTTATTAATGGCAACGCTATAAATGATAATTAATGAATATCCATAGATACTGTTTAAAGCTGAGTCATTATTTAAGCGAATTAAACAACCACTACCTCTAACCCATTGAAAACCATACACAATTAAAAGTTTTATCAAATAAACCTAAAAACCTCTGATAAAGCAGTTGACACCCCTGTCAGAATCTATATAATACGCCCCACAGCAAAGGAAGCTAAGCAGTGAGTTAACCAACTTATTACTTAGATTACCAAGCTAAGACAAAACATAAAAAAGCTTGACAATCGAAATCATTATGATAAGATAGTCGGCTCG
>NZ_JADQAK010000004.1:0-190725 GCF_022129285.1 Psychrobacter sp. Ps4 | reverse complement strand
AGATTACAAGCTGCTTAATTGGGCTTGATGGTGACAACTAGCTTGAAAAACTCCGTAACAGTACCAATACTGATATACAGGTGGGTGACTGGATTATTAATACCCTATGTAATTTGCAGCCTGACCTAATCTCTTTAATCAAACAACAAGAACAAAAGAGCGTCAACACTGACAGACTTTATGACTCATTGAAAGGAGATATACAAGCTTCGTTCACTGTGCTATCAGAGTTCATTGGAAAGAACGAAAGTAAATACGGCAAGTTGTTTGGCCAATTAAGCGGCAATAAGTTATCTCAAGATACAGCAACTGCTATATCAGTGTTGATTTCAAATAGCTATCAAACCATATTGGGAGATCAACGACAATAACGTGCATCACATCAGCGCCTGCTACCTGCCATTTCCGCACCATCACCATATTCCTTATGGAGAGCAGCTTGCTACACTTGGGCAACCGCATCCGAGTCTAACAGGACTTATGAGCGCCAGCATCATAGACACAGACAGCAGCGCTATCACTCATGACCGTAACCACCGTGCCCATATTAGATACCACTGGCAAAGCGAAGGCGGCGACAGCGCGCATTGGATACCCATTGCCAGCCACTTAGTCGCTGATCACATGGGACAAACCCATCCGCTACGCCATGGGCAACACGTGCTTATCGACTTTATCGGTGGCGACATCACTCATCCCATCATCATTGGTAGCACCCATAATGGCCAAGGCAATTCTGATGCTCAGCACAACAGTATCGTCAGTGACTCAGGTAGCATTGATGCCACCAGTCCAGCTTGGTTTATCAACCAAAGCCATGCTTATCCCATAGACGGTATCAAGACTCAAAGTATCGATAGCAGTCGAACAGGCGAGGCGACCAAAGACAGCCTTATCAACGGCTATAACCAGCTAATGTTTGACGCCCATCCTGACAGCCCACAGATTAATGTTTATAGCAGCAGCTTCCAGTCTAGCCTAACCATTGGTCATCTATACCAGCATACCGACCATACTCGCGGTCAAGCACGGGGCAAAGGCATCAGCATCGAGACCCAAGCCGCCGCCAATGTGCAAGGCAGTACAGGTATTCATATCAGTAGCCACAATATTAACAGTGCATCGAATAGCCACATGAGTCATGACAGTCATAGCAAACTGCAAACTGCTGACCAACATCAACAAGCTTACGCTCAGCTAGCTGACATCCATCAGCCCGTGGGATTAGAAAGCAGCAGCAATAACAAGCAAAGCAGTAGTAAAGAAGATGCGCAAACACCTTTTGCCCAATTTAGCGAAGATACCAATGACTCAAGTTTAAGCGAGTCAGGACAATGGCAACAACCTAATCTACTGATCGACTCTCAGCGTCATCTCGCGATGCTAAGTGGACAACACAGCCAGCATACCAGTACCCAAAGCACGCATAGCCACGCGACAGACAATACTCATCATCACAGTCAAACGCAAATGAATCAGCTAGTAGCGGGCGATATCCATTACTACAGTAATAAAGCCCAAACCCATACCGCTGCTCATGGCGATGTGACCATACAAGCACATCAGAACGAGATGCGTTTAGATAGCGAGCAAGTACTGCGACTCCATAGCCGAGATAGTATTGAGATTATCGCGCCTGATACGCTAACGCTGAAAGCCGCAGGTAGTGGCATTGAGATATCGGGTGGTAATGTGACGTTTATCACGCCAAGTCAGGTGGGCTATAAGGCAAGTAAGGTGGATTGGGGCAGTGGGGGTGGAGTTAAAACTGAATTACCCTTCTTGCCGTCGGCAGAAATGAAAAATTGGATTGGTCTTAAGCTTTTAGGAGTTGATGGTGAAGGTATACCTGATGTTGGCTACAAGATATTTTTTGATAGCGGACAAGTTATTAAAGGAAGACTCGATAGAAAAGGTGAAGCACATCATGAAAATGTGCCTGAGCAGGCTAACCGTGTTGAATATGAAGAAAAAGATTTTGAAGACGCTACTCCTGATTCATTTCTTAAAGTTTTAGAAGCTGCTAAAAGCTTTATTAAATAATAGAAGGTGCAACTATGAGCTTTTTACCGAAAAAAGAAGAACTTTCAAATGCGCTTGCATGGTTTATGGTACCTGTTAATGGCGCTGTGCAAAAGGGTAAAGAAACAGCAAATGATATTGCCGATTGGCTTTGGGTAGTCATACAAGGTGATTTTGCAACGGAACCATCTACTGCTCAAGTCGTTACTGGTACTGTCGTTTCTATGATTCCGTTGGTAGACCAGATTTGTGATGTTCGAGATATCTGCGCTAACTGTAAAAAAATAAATGAAGATGACAGTAATCCTTGGGCATGGGTGGGTCTAATTTTGACCTTGATCGGTCTGTTTCCAGTTTTAGGATCGCTATTTAAAGGAATATTTAAAGTACTACTTGCCCCTATTAGACGCTTCATGATGAGACCTTTATCTAAAGCTGGCAAATTTTCAGGTAGCCTGATATATAAAGCAGTTGAACCAGCTATTGAGCAAGGTATAAAAGAGCTTAATAAGTTTTTAGGACGTCCTGCCGTAAAAAAGCTAATACGCAAAGAAGCCTCTGGGAACGTATACAGGTGGTCAGCTAAGCAACTAAGGAGTTTAAAAGCTAAAGTCAATAAGACGCAGATTTTAACAGTATTTGACGAGCATATTGGCTATCTAAAGGAGACTGTTGAATTTGTACAAAAGTATGGCAGCTCAGGTATAGGTAAAAAAGCAGCTGATATACTTAAAGTAGTAGTAGACATACGAAATCGTGCTAACAGACGTCTTGGTGAATTTTTAGCGCCTGTGCAAGACTTTTTAGAGCGGCTAGCAATACGTTTAGATGCTGAAGGAGGCTATAAAGCAGTAACCAACTTGACAAACGTTGCGAATTTTAGAAAAGTCCATACTGATGGTGAGGTGCAACTTATAAAAATCAGTTCGCCTAAATAGGTAGATGTGACCAGAAGAATTAAATATCCTAAAGTAGAAGAATGTCCCAAAATACCTAAAGGTTATCCCAATATTTCTGATAAAGGTAAAGGACCATTATGGAAAAAGTTTAACACATTTCATGATATGAAGGCAGTAGAACTAAAACAGGGGACGAGTTTATATCGCGTTGTTGACCCTACTAGTAATGATAATAGTATATGTTGGATGCGAGCTTCGGAGTATTTGAAACTTAAAAAACGAGAAGATTGGCGCAGACGTTTTGCAGTATGGGCAAGCTGGAATAGTAATGGAGAAGTCGTCCATTACATTGTTCCTAAAGGTGGTATGAAAGTTTGGGAAGGTAAAGCCGCCAGTCAAATACTTGAAAATAGTAAAGGTCAAATCCAAACGGCTAATGGACGCGGTGCTATGTATGTGTTAGAGGGTGGTGGCAAACAAATTGTACTTGATCCAGCACAATTAATTAAAAGCAGAGTAAAACCACGCAGAAAAACAGGATGGGGCTATGGTAGTGATCTAAAGGGTTTAGAAAATACAGATATGGTTGGCGTGCCAACCCTCAAACAAAACTGGTATAAGTGAGCAAACAATGGAAAACTATATAATAAGACCTCAAGAAATCTATTTATTAGAACGCTACAGCTCACCCGCTTATTTTAAAGAGATGCGCGATGCCTTTGCAACTATGTTAGAAGCTGCTGAGCAGGCGCTTGAGCTGTTTGTCAATGATTTACCGTTTGATTACCGTACACGTCCTATCAATAGACAGCCTGATATCGTCTGGGGCGAACGGGTATTGCCAAACCTGCGTGATACTCTAGACAGCTTAAATGTTGGTTATCAAGAGCTGTTAAAAGGGGATCTAGCGGCAATAAGATATGGCGGTAATGTTGAGAGTGATTTTCGGGCTATCAGTATGGATTATGATATCGATTGGATGCCTGAGCAGCAACAACTTGATTATGAAAAATGGCGGAGAGAGGCAAGCACGCGCGCTTTTAACTTAGAAATAACCAGTTATTTTGGCTGGAAAATTGGTAGTTTAATTGAACGCTATACTACTGAATCGCGAGGACCACTTAACCCACCCGAATCGTGGCCTATTTATCGTCTTAATCCAAAATATAGCGTTGAGTTAGATGAAGTCGTCCCTGTCGCAGGTATTTATGTACCTAGTAGAGCAGATGCCAGTGCTCAAGTGTTATTGGATGGCATGTTAGCAAATGAAGCTTACGTCGGTTATGATCCTGAAACCATGCAAGCGGTTGGTGATGCACCAGTCACTTGGATGTTGGTTGAGCGTATCGCGGATACTGGCGGCGGTAACCATAATGTCGAGCCAAAACGTTTACGTTGTGAGTCGGGTAAACCTTGTCCATTCACAGGCTACTGGTGGTCACCATCAAGTAAAGATGTCAAACACTTCAAAGCAGGCGACATCATGCCAAAGATGAAGCGACTTGAATGGCAAACTATCTGGTATTTCAACGAGACCAATCAGTTAGACGATTAAGTTAATCAATATTTTATCAATCAACTTATAATAAATGAGTTTTACATATGGTAAATCATTCAATTCCAAAGACCTTATTTAAAATGTGGCTGTGTGTGTCCCTACTATTTACGATAGGAGTTAGTCAGTCGCAACTTGCTATGGCAGCTGACACTTCTTATGCTGATAATACGTCCAAGACCGCAGAAGAGTTGAGATTAGAGTATCTCGAAGCGCTTGAAGAAGAGCAGAACAAGCTATATTTTGAAAACTTTGCAACCAATCCTGATGACATTCCGATCAGTGAGTATGAAGGAGGGACAGATCGATACTTTGGCGATTTAAGAGTTGAAGGTGATGAGCTTATATTAGAAATTTCAGGTGGTGAGCTACTTATTATCACCAGAAACGAGCGTCAAGAACAGCTTAGACAGCAACTTATACAGTTTGTATCAGAGCATAGCGATGTGTCAGTTAATGTTGGCATACAAGGTTTGATAAATGTAGATAGTGAGCCAACGACAGAGGACTTGGATGAATTGGTTCTTGTGAATTACAATAATTTAAAAGCTAACGCCACTCATAATCTTTTTAAGATGCTTAGCACAATTAATGATCAGGAATGAGGTTTGTACTTGATAAGAGTCTGCTCAAACTGCCACGACATTAAGGACAACTAAAAATGAGTGGATTCGTTGTAGACATGGAAGGGCGGTTTCGACTGACAAAGAAACCGCCATTTTTGACCCCAGGTTATCAAGCGGTAGGGCAGAAGCTTGTAGACGTTAAAGGCATCCATGAGACAGTGCCTTTGGATAAATATAAAAACTATGATGTGCCATTGCACCCTCAACAAACGGTGGTACAGTTTAACTCGACTTATCTTGAGACTACAGGGCGCAATGAAAGACGACGTGGTGATGCGGTAGGATGGGGATTATGTTTAGGGTTTGTGGGGCTATCTGTGAGTAATGGTATCCTCTATCTGATTGTAAAATCCACAACAGATTTTGATATTGTATCTCTCAGTATTGGTCTTATTCTCGCTTTTTCTATGACCTTATTCTTTGTTCCATTAATCAATGTGCTCTCAACCGAGTTATTTACCACACGGCATTCTCCTATCCGCTTCAACCGTAAAACCCGTAAGGTCTACGTTCGTCAGTATAATCGCAAAGTAGAAGTATATAACTGGGATGACTTAACCTTTTTTATTGCTTATATCAATGAAGATAAAGACATCAGAGCGGTGACATTTGATAAAGACGGCGAAACCATTACCGGTATGTTTGCACTTGCCTTTCAAGATGAAGTTTTTGATAAAAGTTTAATCAGTTATTTTGAGTTTATCCGTCGTTATATGGAAGGCGATGACCAGCAACTAAAAGAAGTCAAAGAAGCAATACGTTACATCTACCCTATACATGAAAAGCGTGAAACCCCACTGATGTCATTTAAGCGTTTGATACTCAATGAGGTGCATCATGATCATGAGAACATGGAGTATCCAGAACGGACTTTTGAGTTTCATCCTGTGACCTTAGTGGTTCTACCTTTATTAGCACTGCGCTATGTAGGGCGTGTAATCTCCATGCTGACCAGCTACCGCCATCAGTTTAGCAAAGCTATTGAAGCGGAATGTCAGATTGATCCCAATGACCCTTATGATTTAAACAAACATTTACCAGAGGGCAACCTTGAACAGAATAACCAGCCTATTTGGAAGACCATTGTTTACAGTGTAGGTATTATTATTGCTACTATTATCATGCTGTTTATCGGTGCATTTATTATAGACATGATAGGCGCGGCAAGACCACATGGTGACTATCCGAGCATGGTCGATAAACTCTGGTATGTGATTGGTTTGGGGTGGTTGTCTTAATAAATCATTGGCTACCTTTTTATTACTGTATGTGATTGCTTAGATAAAAGTAATTAGGGATAATAACATGCAACTACGCGACGACTTCGCTAAACATATTAGTGAACTTAATGAACCGCTTGAACGTCCATACACTCAGCCTATAGGAAATACGCTACTTAACGATCATAAAAGTGATATCGGTTATCTTAATAGAGAAATTCATAATATAAATCCAGACTACCTTACCTTTTTCCCCGCCTACTTTTGGTATTTTTATTTTGCTATTGGATGGGTTTATTTTTCTGTTTTTTTTTTCGTAATTAGTTTAATCGCAGACATATCTTATTTTTATTTAGACGATTGGTCTATTTTAAATGTGTTTATTACACTCTTCATGTTTATACCATCATGTACACCTTTAATATTGCTCCTCTATCAATTCATTATCAAGAAACCGTTTCGCACCCAATATTACTTCTTAAAACAGCAGCAAAAGATAGCCTACTACTACCGTCCGCTATGGAAAATCAGACAGCCCTACGAGCTAAAAATAGTAGACTACAAAGACATCCATCCAGACCTGCATCAAGACAAAGGCAATCGGGCATATACACCGCTTAATTTATACGTTGCCGACGCCGAGACCGGAGATATCACCCATCATCTAAAATTGGAAGACTATAACGTGAATCCAAGAGTGCAATGGGCCTTTATCCGCACCTACATGGAAAGTCCAAGTGAAGCGCTACCGATAGATTCAAAGCTATGTCAGGCTTATCCTACTGATACCAGCAAATCATTATTTGCTTGTAGCGACATTATCTATCGAAGAGAGGGTTCTATAAACACGAAACATAGTGGGGAAACCGTTATGGGCATGCTAGCTATAGGTTCAGTATATGCTTTAGGTAACTTGTTTCATGGCAGTCATTATCAATGTGTCAAAAGGGCGATTCTACATCCTGATGTAAAGAAGCTACTGACATGGGATGGTAAAGACAATCCTTATCCGATACAGCCAATCACTACTGAAGCACAGAGGGCATTTCAAGGTAAGAATTGGCAAGTCAATTTTAGATGGATAGTAGCGATATTAATTAACATAAGTTTGTTTTCGTGGGCAGTGGTGGCTTATAATAGTTAGTTAACATTGCTCGCTAATCACATATCGTTTAACTATGATCTTACCCATTCCTCCCATACCTCCTGTCGGTAAAATACTCAGTCGCCCCTATGAGGGCGGTATTCCTAATTTTAAAGAAAAAAATGCCAGTATTAAGAGATTAAGTTCGCTTATTCATGAGTTAAACCCAGACTATCTACTGTTTCATCCAGTGATTAATTCTATTCAAAATTTATGGCTTTTAGCCTCCTATGGGGCGGCATGGTTGTTTGGACAAAGTCTATTTATATTGTTGTTTGTGTCGTTTAAATACTTAATAATTGAAGAATTCGAACTGATAGTCTTATTTCCAATTGGAATGATTATTCTGTTTTTAATATTAATTGGCTTTGCTCCTTTATTAACATTTAAGCAGCTTGTCGTTAAAAAATCTCGATATAATAAAGTCTTATTGCTAAAGCAGACTCAACAAATTGCTTATTACGAACACAATCGCAAGCAAGCATCTATCTTTCACCTAATCAATTACAAAGATATCACTGCCTCAGTGAGACGTAATGAAGGCTTAGTTTATGAAGTTCTTAATTTGCACGTTATCGATGAGTCAACAAGAGAACCAAGCTTATCTATTAACTTTGAAGACATGCGACTCAACCCCTACGATCAATGGGCATTCATTCGCACTTATATGGAGCGTCCCGCAGAGGAACTACCGCTTGATCCAAGATATGCCCATGCCTGTCCAACTGATATGAGTCAATCATTATTTGCCTGCGCTGATATTGCTCAAGCTTCCAAAGATTATTATCTTAAAAATCCCACGCATGAGTTTCGTCTTGGTGATTGGGCTAGATGCTGCATAATCAGCTATTTAGATCTAGCCGAAGGCAATATCTATCAATCAAGCGCCAATCCTGCCCTGCATCCGGAAGTTCAGCGTCGGCTCATGTGGGATGGGCAAAACAATCCGTATAACATTCTGCCTGTCACCGCAGAGCGCCAAGCAGCTTTTGCAAACCAAAATCAAGCCGTTAAGCGGAAATGGTATTCAGGAATGGCTATTAATGCGACTTGGTTTATTGGCTCTATATTGTATGTGATGCTGGTGATTGCTTAGATGAAAACTGATTAGCCAACGTCAATTAGACAGTACGAGAATCAATAAAAAATGAATAACTACATCATACGACCGCAAGAGATTTACCTACTAGAGCGCTACAGTTCACCCGCTTACTTTAAAGAGATGCGCGATGCCTTTGCGAATATGTTAGAAGCTGCTGAATACGCATTAGAACTGTTTGTCAACGATTTACCCTTTGATTACCGTACGCGTCCCATCAATAGACAACTTGATATTGTCTGGGGCGAACGGGTATTACCGAATTTACGTGATACTTTAGATAGTCTTAATATTGGCTATCAAGAGCTGTTAAATGGCGACTTAGCAGCTAAAGGCATTGAATGGCACAATAGTGCCCAAAAAATAGCGAATGGAAGTATGGGTGTCGTGTCTGTTTTTATCGCATATTTTCAGTTCCATGCAGTGATTGCTAGTGTGCCAGCCCTTGCCAGATTGAAATATGCAGGTGACCCACTACGGCTAACGCAAGAGCAGTTGGGAACAGTCAGCTCAGGGCTTGCACTGGTGACTGCTAGTATGGATGTGACCGCTTCAGGAGCTAGCGTACTAGGCAAGACCAGCTTTGCAAACAAGCTGGTCTACCGAGCAGGATGGATAGGAGTTGTTGGCGCGACGTTTGAGGTAGGCAGTTTAGCGATTTATGGCTATCGTAAGTTTAATGATGGTAATAGAGTTTCAACTGGTTTAACGGGGCTTGCTGCTTTCTCGATAAGTGCTTCAGCTTATGCTGGATTAAACCTAGGGTTGCTAGCGATAGCCTCGCCAACTGCGCTGCCCGCACTACCACTATTAGCAATCATGTTTGTTGGCATGACGCTAAGTTATGTCTTTCAGCGCTTGGCTTACAAGTATGATGATAAAAAAAATACATTAATGGAGTATTGGCTAGATAACAGCGTGTTTGGTCATAAAGCCATGAAGACAAAAGACTATTATCTGATAAATCCGTTTCAGTCAAAGTTGCCTTTCAATAGTTTGGAGCAAGATGTTAGCGGTTTTATCACGGCTTGCACCTTATTCTTAGCCAATAATCGTTTGCAGACCTTTCAAGGTAGAATGCCTGTAGAGCACACGATTAACTCAAACAGTGAGATCAGGCTACCGCCAGTCTTGGGCAGTGTAAGCGAGCATCTGACCTTATTTGAAAGTAATGTTCATATTGGCAATTGGGACAAAGCAAGTCAACTGACTATAGAAGTAGTCGCTTATAAAGGCGGTAGCGAACAAAGCCTATATAAAGCGACATTCTATAACTCCGCCACTGGCAAACCCTCTGCTAGTAATATCACATCACTGGCTATTGAGAAACTGCTACCTATAGTGACAAAAGGGGAGGCAGACGATCAGTTTGTTATTAGAACGCAGTTATTAAAGTTTGAACCGCATAGTATTAACAAGGCAAAAGTGATTGTGACTTATACGCCCGATAGCAGCCGTAATCCGCCATACCCCTTAAAAGACGTAAGCTACTTGGATAATAATAGCTACTAAAGAAAGGTTGCAGAAAAAATAATGATTTACAATCCCCCTAATAATACACATCCCATCGAAAATCTCCTGAGTCGACCTTGGGAAAAAAGCATACCTGCGTATCGAGAAAGGATAGCGAGTATAGAAAAGCTGAGCCGTGATATGCATGAGGTAAACCCAGACTACCTACTGTTTCACCCCATTATTAACTCATATCAATTGGTTGGTTTTTTAATGACCTATTGCTTTAGTTGGCTATTTGGGCAGTCATTATTTTTGATGGCAGCTATGGTTATAGCAGTTATTAAAGATGGATCTATATTTTATTATTTCTTAGCTTTTTTTATTGTTATTTTAAACTTTTTGATGTTTGGATTGCTACCATATATAGCATATAGACAGTTTAAAAATAAAAAATCCTACTATAATAAAATTGTATTGTTAAAGCAGACCCAGCAAGTTGCCTATTATGAGCATAATCGTAAGCAAGCGCCTGTTTTTCATTTAATTAATTATAAAGATATTGTCGCCTCAGTCAGACGTAACAACGGCGTTGTCTTTGAAGCCTTGAATCTGCATGTGATTGATCCTAAAACAAACCAAACCATCCAAAGTATCAATCTTGAGGATATGCAGCTCAGCCCCTACGATCAATGGACATTTATCCGAACCTATATGGAACGTCCAGCAGACGAGCTACCGCTTGACCCACGATATGCTCATGCCTGTCCGACAGACATCAGTACCTCACTCTTTGCCTGTGCTGATATTGCTCAAGAGAAGAAAAACAAAGGCTTAACAGGACTACGCCACGAGGTGACTTTTATGGGTTGGTTGCGCGCTTGTACGGTTAGCTACTTAGATTTAGCCGAGGGTAATATATACCAGTCGAGCGCTAATCCTGCTCTACATCCGGAAGTTCAGCGTCGGCTCATGTGGGATGGGCAAAATAATCCGTATAACATTCTGCCTGTCACCGCAGAGCGCCAAGCAGCATTTAATAATCAAAACCAAGCGGTAAAGCTGAAATGGTATTCAGGAATGGCTGTGAATGCGACATGGTTTATTGGGTCAATACTGTATGTAATGCTGGTGATTGCTTAGGATGATTGACTAATAATCTATAGCTTTCAGCGTTTAGCTTATAAGTATGATAATAAACGAAACGTATTAATAGAGTATTGGCTAGACAACAGCGTGTTTGGTCATAAAGCTATGCGAGGACAAGACTACTACCTGATAAACCCGTTTCAGACACAGCCCGCTTTTAACAGTTTAGCAGATGACATTAGTGGCTTTATCACTGCGAGCACCTTATTCTTAGCCAATAATCGTTTGCAAACCTTTCAAGGTAGAATGCCTGTAGAGCATAAAGTTGACTCAACCAGTGAAATAAGGCTACCGCCAGTATTCGGCAGTGTGCGAGAGCATCTGACCTTATTTGAAAGTCAGGTTCACATTGGCAATTGGGACAAAGCAAGCCAGTTGACGATAGAAGTCGTCGCTGACAAAAATGGCAGAGCACAAAACCTATATAAAGCGACATTCTATAACTCTACCAGCGATGAACCCGTTGCTAGTAATATTACGTCATTAGCCATTGAGAAATTAATACCGATAGTGACAAAAAAAGTGACTGAAAAAGAGTCGGAATCTCAATTTACCATTGATACACAGTTACTAAAGTTTGAACCCCATAATATTAGCAAGGCAAAAGTGATCGTTACTTATACGCCTGATAGTAGCCGCAATCCGTCATACCCCTTAAAAAACGTAAGCTATCTAGATAATAATAAATATTAAAAAATCTGATGAAACAATACATTTGAGTTGAATGCTACTATGATCTTACCTGTTCCTCCTATACCTCCTGTCGGTAAAATACTCAGTCGCCCTTATGAAGGAGAGATTGGTAATTTCCAAGAAAAAAAAGCCAGTATTGATAGAATAAGTACACTTATTCATGAGGTGAATCCAGACTATCTGCTATTTCATCCTATTATTAACTCTATTCAAAACTTAGTTTTATTGGCATCTTATGCCTCACTATGGTTGCTTGGACAGTTTTTTTTCTTAATTTACGCTATGTTCAATTCAGTAATAAAGGAAGGAGTATTAATCTACTATCTTTATGCGATTATATGTCTAATATTTATCCTCATTAGTTTTTTCACTGCTCCTTTTCTAACTTTAAAACAACTTAAAACTAAAAAATCTCGATACCACAAAATCTTACTACTAAAAAATACCCAGCAGATTGCTTACTACGAGCATAACCGTAAGCAAGCCCCTATCTTTCATCTGATTAATTATAAATACATCACAGCCTCCGTAAGACGCAATGAAGGTTTGGTGTATGAAGTACTGAATCTGCATGTTATCGATGAGTCAACAAGAGAACCAAGCTTATCTATTAACTTTGAAGACATGCAACTAAACCCTTACGACCAGTGGGCGTTTATTCGCACCTATATGGAACGTCCCGCTGAAGAGCTACCGCTTGATCCCCGATATGCTCATGCTTGTCCGACAGACATCAGTACCTTACTCTTTGCCTGTGCTGATATTGCTCAAGAGAAGAAAAACAAAGGCTTAACAGGACTACGCCACGAGGTGACTTTTATGGGTTGGTTGCGCGCTTGTACGGTTAGCTACTTAGATTTAGCCGAAGGTAATATCTACCAATCCAGTGCCAATCCCGCCTTGCATCCTGAAGTGCAGCGTCGGCTGATGTGGGATGGAAAAAACAACCCGTATAACGTCTTGCCTGTCACCGCCGAGCGCCAAGCCGCCTTTGCAAACCAAAACCAAGCAGTAAAGCTGAAATGGTATTCAGGTATTGCTGTGAATGCGACATGGTTTATTGGCTCTATATTGTATGTGATGCTAGTGATTGCTTAGAGAAAAATTTATCAGCCAACATCAATTAAACAGTACGAGAACCGCTAAAAATGAACAACTACATCATCAGACCGCAAGAGATTTACTTATTAGAACGCTACAGCTCACCCGTTTACTTTAAAGAGATGCGTGATGCCTTTGCGAATATGCTAGAAGCTGCTGAATATGCATTGGAGCTATTCGTCAACGATTTACCGTTTGATTACCGTACGCGTCCCATCAATAGACAACCTGATATCGTTTGGGGCGAGCGCGTATTACCGAACTTACGTGATACTTTAGATAGTCTCAATGTTGGCTATCAAGAGCTTTTAAAAGGGGATCTAGCGGCAATAAGATATGGCGGTAATGTTGAGAGTGATTTTCGGGCTATCAGTATGGATTATGATATCGATTGGATGCCTGAGCAGCAACAACTTGATTATGAAAAATGGCGGAGAGAGGCAAGCACGCGCGCTTTTAACTTAGAAATAACCAGTTATTTTGGTTGGTGTTTATACGACTTAATAGAAAATTATAGCATTGAATCAAGAGGAGCGCTCAATGCGCCTGAATCATGGCCTATCTATAGTCTCAACCAACAATATAGCGTTAAGGTAGATGAAGTCGTCCCTGTCGCTGGCATTTATGTACCAAATCGAGCAGATGCCAGTGCTCAAGTGCTATTGGATGGCATGTTAGCAAATGAAGCTAATGTCGGTTATGACCCTGATACGACACACGCTGTCGGTAGAGCTCCTGTTACTTGGATGCTCGTTGAGCGTATCGCGGATAGTGGTGGCAGTAGTGTAGTACTGGAATCTTCACGTTGTGAGGCAAATCAGCCTTGTCCGCAGACAGGATATTGGTGGTCACCTGCCAGTCAGGAGTTGCAACATTTTCAAGCAGAAGACATCATGCCAGACATGACTAAAGGAAGGTGGGAAACCGTTTGGTATTTTAACGCGACCAATCCGATGACTATTCAACCTACCACAAGTTATATAAAAAGGAAAAGAGCCAGGCGACCCAAAGTTTACCAACGACAAAATGGAGATGCGTATTTAAATAGCTCTGTTAAACATGCCTTTTTTACTATAGTCATCGTCGATATATCGATTCTGCTATTTGTTGAAAAAACCTGTGGAGCCACTATCTATGAGCAGTTATTAAAGACTATCTTTATGCAGGCGCTGTGTTTATTTATGCTCACGGATTCCAAATTAATGCTTTGGTTGGCTAGTGTCACCAATAGGCCGTTAAGTACTATGAAAGTGGCTGCTTTTTTCATCATGTTAGGATCGTTCTATCTATTTTTTATTACGATACAAGGTTTACCTTTTCAGAATGGGATAATAGGATGTGGCTAACTATTGATTATATACAATTGATATAGCTTATTACCCTAAACGTGATAAGGACGTTTAGGGTAATAAGCTAGCAGGTGATTACTAGCAAATTGTCTAAATAGTGGAAAAAATTTAGTTTAATAAGAGAAAGTGTACAATAAGAAAAAGGCTTCCAATTGCTTGGAAGCCTTTTAATATAATGGTACCCGGAGCCGGAACGGTGCTTTATAGGTAAAGTATTGATTAATAAGGATAAATACCATAATATATAATTCGGTATACTTGGTAGTATACTCAACGTTTCATTTTCGCTTTTTATAGTAATGTGTTAACTGAAATACATTATTTTTAAAACGTAGTGCAAGTTTGTAGTCTTTCAGACAGCACCAAGATTGACTGAAAAATCATTGCCTGATCAGACGAAAGCATCGCTATCAGACATGGATAGTTATGCTTTAATAAAATCGTTAACAGGCAAGGAGTTAAGCGCTGAAGATATACAGCAATGAACTGGTAAAGAATATATTAGCAATGGCTAAATTCGTTGAGTTGTTCGGTTTCTATAGGCTGATCTAAGATTTAATTTAGTGCTGTTTTTTCTTGAAATTCAACAAGGCTGCTGCCTGGTTTTTTTGATTCGCTTTCTTCTTTAACCTTCTATCCATAATAATCTTTGGCTCGACAGGCTCGACAGGCTCGACAGGCTCGACAGGCTCTTCAGCTTCGATAGGCTGCTGTTTATTAACTCTTCTTCCACTAATATGTTTATCTATCTCCGATAACTGATTGTCGTCTTCCAAGTTAACGCTCTTAATTATTGCTTCAGCAGTTTTTTTAGGAGTGGCATTCAGCTTCGTAGATAAGGCGTTTAGAGCAGAGTATGTTTCTTTATTAAGGGTAAGGCTGCGATTATCTTTAGCGTCCGACTTATCTTTCCTAGATATGCGTGATGCACGCGCTTTTTGTAACAAACTAATGATTTCATCAGCCCCAAGTTTTGAAAAATCTTTTCTCTCCTTTGTACTCTGATGAACGCGTTCATTTTCACTGTTATGCTGAACTAATTTAGTTTGACCTACTGCTTTTTGATAGCTATATGGGCGTAGTAAAGACTCATCAACCTTACTGTTTTGGTATTTATATTCTTGTATATTCAAAGAAGCTTTAATTAATTCGAGCTTATCTTTTTTATTATTTGGTGTGAACGTACCAACAAGCACCTGTATTTTGTCATCGTCAAATCTTGCAAGGATACTATCGATTTCATCCTCAGACAATTTATTAAGCCAATTTAACTTATGATCACTAATACGGTTTGCAACATATCTTGTTCGATAAATATTGAATAAAGATTGACTGTTAACATATAAAAGCGTCCCAGATTTGTCTATCAGCCCCCTAATGTCCGCAGCTGTATTACCTCTTAGACTGCATCCGTAAATGTCCAAGACATGTATTAGTCGGTTTGTAAATTCAGCCTTAGAAGTAGATTTTACAAGATCCAAAAGTAATGACTTGTCTCCATATTTGTCTGCGTTAATAAAGTATCCTAGCCATAGTGCAGCTCGTAACTCAGTATTAATCCATAACAAATCGTTATCATTGATGACTACTCTATACGCATTGACCCCTATCTTTTGAGCGGTTTCTGATGGATTTTCTTGTTTAATCAAAGCTTCCATCAAGGCTTGGTGGACCATGGTTTTATCTGGAAGATCGAATATTCCAAGAGCCACAACAATCTCATTTTTCTCATAATAAACCAAAGAATAGTAGAAAACGTATGCTTGTCTTACTGTAAGATTTTTGATCAAGTTTTCCCACAATGGATGGCCTACATATATATTCTCGTAGAAACTTTTGATGATTTTATTGTGATTATTCATCATAAAAAACCTATTAATTTAGTAGTAATGGCGTAAAAAACTCGTATGAATATCTAATTAAAATACAGCTTAATTCGTAATAAAAACGTAGAGATATATAGTGGGAAGTAGTCTATTATCATGGTGTAGACTGCCAAATACAGTCCATTTCATAAATATGTATTATATAGTTAACTAATTTTATTAGTATAGCAAGCAATCTTGAGATAGCTATTGAATTTTCAAAAACGAAATTCAAATGTCGCCACGATCTTTTTTGTTTTTTCAGTTTTATAGCATTAGCTCATCAACTAATCGAAAGAGCTTTCAAAGACTATCGGTAGATATGGCCATTAGTCATCGTTCTTATCAGTTGATAACATCAATTTTGATCCTACCGAAAATGAGTAAGGATAAGCCAAATTTTTCTACTGAAAAAACAAACCTGCTGTTAACAATTCTTTTTTTGAGCACTCTATCTATAACTTTTTGTTTTGAATATGAATAAATCAATCTTAAGCTAACTCCATCCTTTCCAATTCTCTCAAAATCCTCGCCTCACTCGCATCCAAACGCTACACACAAAAAAAGCACACTGCGCTGTGGCGCAATCTGCTTAGTAGGGTATATATATTATGAGATAATACTAGAGACTCATCAGTTAGAAATTACACTCATCATAGATGGTTATGTACACCAAACCCAATGGAGCATAATCATGTCAAAATCACTTATCAATCAATCTTACCTTACAAATCACATCGACAAACTAGTCAGAGATATCTTGTCTTCCTCTGTAACCTTCGATGACATCGGAAGTCGACTGAATGAGCTGTATTTGCCATTCATAGAAAGCTGCGATGATTACTTGTGTTACTCAAAGCCTATCCAAGCTTTTGTCTCTGGTACCAAAGGTATTGTCGGAGACTCCTACCCATGCAATGTCATTTGGAGTCAAGATAATATTCAAAGACTGATCGATTCTATTTCGTGCTATAGGCAAGATGTGATTGACGAAGACAATGCTTGGCAGTTTCAGGAAAAACAGAATAGAAATACTCTTGAGTCTTATGCCAGATGCCAGCTAAATCACTACTCAAAATCATTGGTTGTCCGTGTCGATTTAATGTATACGCAAGACCATCGTGAGCTCGTTACTATTTATATGTTCAACAATCATATGAAAAAGCTGAGAGAGCTTATCAGTAACAAGAAATCGTGCTTCAAATATTTACAAGGATATGCCTGGGCTTTAGAACAAGGTGGTAAGTATGGTGGGTTTCATTGTCACTTACTGCTCATATATGACGGGGCAAGACGTGAGGGCGACTGCGCTTTAGCTATAGAGATTAGTAAGAAGTGGAAGGCTATAACAGAAGGGCTTGGTGCTTATTACAACTGTAATAGCAATAAACATAAGAAAAAGCACCAAGTGAAAGACGAGTTCGGTAATGATCGATTAGGCGTCGGTATGATCCATCGTAATAACCTACGTCAGATTGAAAATGCGGTTTACTCAGCGTTGTATTTAACCAAGCTTGACAAGAAAGATCAGCAATTAAAAGTATGGCTCCCTAATATGCGTACCTTCGGTCATGGCACCTACCGTACAAAGAAGCGTCGAGGTTTACCGCCCATAACAAACTAATTTCAAATACATACTACATTCATGAGATCGAGCATTAGCGTCTTAATGCTCATCCTTACTCAACATCAAAGGCCTGCCTCGTGCAGGTCTTTTTTATGCGCGCAATAAGGAGCCCTTATGAAACCAGTATGTCCACGCTGTCAGTCGTCCACTGTTTATGTGATGACTGATAGTAACGAGCTGTTATCACCCGCTGCACTGATCGGTCTTGGTGTCAGTCTATGCAAATCATTCAAAGTCCATCCTATGATCGGTGTGGTTGCAGGTACTGCGATTGCAGCCGTCATCGAGCTTGCAGAGCCTCATAGCACTTTACCGATGCTCATCAATAAGCAGCATCGCTGTGATGACTGTACGCACGTTTTTTCAACCCTCAACTAATGAATAAACGCATTACTCAATGCATTTAACTTATCAATAAAAAGGAAATGAATCATGGCACATTTAATCGAAAATATGGCTTATGTCGGCGATACCCCGTGGCACGGTCTCGGCAGTCAGCTACCAAAGAATCAGCCTATTGAAGTCTGGGCTCGTGAGGCTGGTATGGATTGGCGTATCGAATCCTCAGACGTCAGCTACATGGCAAGCAATGAAAAAGGCCAAAGCCTTATCATGCCCTTCGACAGCAATAAGGTCCTGTACCGCAGCGATAACCTAGAACCATTATCAGTGGTCAGTCAACGCTACCAAGAAGTACAGCCACGTGAAATTCTAGAGTTCTATCGTGATCTTACTGAACAATCACACTTTGAGCTTGAGACGGCAGGGGTATTAAAGGGTGGTCGTAAGATGTGGGCACTCGCTCGTACAGGTCAGTCTATGACTCTCAAAGGCGGTGATGTCAGTAACGGCTATCTGCTACTAGCAACCGCTTGCGATGGCACGCTTGCGACCACTGCACAGTTCACTAATATTCGTGTGGTGTGTAATAACACCTTAGCGATTAGCCTCGCTGACGGCAGCGGCGGCGTGGTGAAAGTACCGCACAGCACCTCCTTTGATGCGGACAAGGTCAAGCAGCAATTAGGCGTCTCCGTTAAGCAGTGGAATGAGCATACGTATGAGATGAAGCAGTTAACCCAGCGCCGTGTTACTCAGGCAGAAGCGGCAAACTATCTGAACCGTGTCTTCAATGATCAGGACAATGACATCATTCTGTTTAATAGTGCTAAGAAGGAAAAGGATGCGGTGCCCAATGCCCGTGCCATGAATCAGGTGATGAACATGTTTAACGGCCAAGGTCGCGGTGCAGATTTGGATTCAGCGCGTGATACCGCTTATGGGCTGCTGTCAGCAATGACAGAGTATGTGGACCATGAGCGCCGTGCTATGTCGACAGATCATAGGCTCGATTCAGCATGGTTCGGTGCAGGCGCTAAGCTCAAAGACAAAAGCTTAGAGGAAGCCTTTGCACTGATTGCCTAAAGACGCTTAGTACACGCAACGATTAAACCACGCCTAAGCGCGTGGTTTTTTTATGCCGTTTGTTTGTCAGTAATCAGTAATCAACCAATACTCAACTTAACGAAGGAATTTACCATGAACATGATCGCATTAAATACCAACACTCAGCCAAGACAGGTTAAGCGTGCCACCGCTAAGGTAAAAGCTAAGCACAGCATCGAAGATATGCCAACGCTTAAGGTTCAAAATAAAACCGTTAAACCTTCCGCTAGTCAAGCAGCCACTGCTAAGCGTTTGGTTAATACCAAAGACTTAAGCCGTGAGGACTGGTTACAAGTACGCAAGCAAGGCATTGGCAGCTCTGATGCTGCTGCCGCTTGTGGTATCCATCCGTACCTATCCATGCTTGAGCTATGGATGATTAAGACCGGACGCATGGAAACAAGCATTGATGAAGGCTTAGAGGGCTACTCACCACTGTATTGGGGCAATACCTTGGAGCCGATGGTGGCGAAATACTATCAAGAACATACCGGCAATAAGGTGCGCCGCGTGAATGCTATCTTGCAGCACCCTGATCCTGACAAAGCCTTTATGCTTGCCAATTTAGACTATGCAATTACTGGTAGTGACGAGGTACAAATACTAGAGTGTAAAACTGCTGGGGAGCATGGTGCTAAGCTTTGGAAGCATGGCGTGCCGTTATACGTCACCTGCCAAGTACAGCATCAATTGGCAGTCACAGGTAAAACTGCGGCGCACATCTGCGTGCTGCTTTGTGGTCATGAAGCCAAGATATACAAGGTTGAGCGTGACGAGCGCTTGATTTCATCCATCGTGGAACATGAGAGTCTGTTCTGGCAATACGTGCAGACCGACACGCCACCAACTCCTGATCACTCTGAATCTGCAGCTCGGGCATTAAAGCAGCTGTATCCAACGCCTAAACCTTCAAGCAAGGTTGATCTGCGTGATGACGATGGCGCTAATAAATTATTTGAGCAACTGCTAAGTTATCGTGATTACATGCAAGAGTTAGAGCAGCGTCATGATCAAGTGAAGCATCAGCTGCAAACGCTGATTGCTGATAATGAAGTGGCCGTATTTTCGATGGGCGCGATTTCGTGGAAGCGCTCGAAAGACAGTGTCGGTCTTGATAGTAAAGCCGTTATTAAAGCCCATCCTGAGCTATTAGCTAAATTCAGTAAAACCCGTCAAGGCAGTAGACGCTTTGTTGTCTTAAACGATTAAACCGCTATCTATTCTCAACACATCAACAAACCAAGTCTAGCGCATAACCGCCCACCTATCACAGGTGGGCTTTTTTATGGCTAAACATAATCTATTAAACACATAAGGAATATCACCATGATTAAAGGTCTCACTATAACCCCGCCCGTTTTAGGTCGTATCAGCATTGGACGTGTCATTGTAAAAGATGGCAAACGTCTCCCTGCCAAAGACGATCAGTTCACCATTACCAGCCAAATCCAAAACAAAGACGGCTGGGTCAATCATCCGCTTGATGCAAAGCTACGTGCAAAGAGTGATGGTAAGCTGCGGCAAATACCCGTGCGCATGCTGTTTAACGATCCGACACTAAACCTAAGAGCGGAGTACACGCTGTTCGATAGGCAAACAGGACGCCCGCTATGCGTGGGCGACGGTGAGCAATGTCAGCGCCGCACAAGCAATGGCGTAGAAACACTGCCATGCCCATCACCTGATCGCTGTCCATTAGCGCAAGGCGGTGCTTGTAAGCCATACGGTCGTCTGTATGTCAATCTGTCTGAGGACGATGAGCTGGGCACGTTTATATTTCGCACGACTGGCTTTAATAGCATAAGAACGCTTGCGGCACGCTTAAGCTACTTTGCCGCGGTATCAGGCAATAAGCTGTCGTGTTTGCCCCTGCAATTAACGCTTAGAGGTAAAAGCACCACACAAAGCTATCGCACGCCAATTTACTTTGTCGATTTGACCTTGCGTGATGGGGTGACGCTTAAAGATGCGGTATCTAACGCGCAAGCTATTGATGCGGAGCTTAGCGAACACGGCTTTAATCAGGCAGCATTAGAGGCCGCAGCGAAGCTTGGCTATGTGAACTCAGCCTTTGAGATTGATAATGACGAGGCACTTGCAGTCGTGGAAGAGTTTTATCCAGTCGAGACAGGCGATTCTGGTCAACATCAAGATGCGCATGAGGACTTGAACCATGTCTTAGCCGATCATGACGTAACCAGTATTGAGCAGGGATTACGGCAAAGCGTGACAGCGGTTAGTTAGTCTAGCGAACTAGTCATAAAAGGAGCTGTGTCATTCAGCTCCTTTTTTTTATTAGCTGCGTCAAAAGCTAACTGTCGGACGGCATGGGATGCAGTAAAAAAATATAGGACTCGGTAAGTATATGAGAGGAGATGCTCTCATTCACTTATAAGGAGCAAATCATGGAAAACTTGAATGCAACACAGCCAGTAATAGAACAATGCAATCATATACCGCAACTGCTTAGTATCAAAGATGTTGGTCATTATACCGGTCTTAGTCGTTCTACGATCTACGAGATGGTCAATGAAAAGTCTGATCGTTACGACCCAACGTTCCCCAAGAAGGTACAACTGACACAGGTGAGGGTGGTGTGGGTAGCAAGCGAGATTGCAGAGTGGATTAATACTAAGATTGCTGAGCGCTCAGTTTAAGCTTATCAAGCCGCCTTAACTCTAAGAGTATGGCGGTTTATTTTTTTAGTATTTTTTAAGCTTTTAAAAATCAGGTTAAAAAATTTACCGTTCATCTGTAGACCTCTTGCAAAAGTCAGATATTAAGCTCAAGATTTACCAGTCCTGCGAACAGCTTCATTCTTAAATCATAACGTTGACGTCGATTACGGTAGCGTTCAGCCACAATTTTGAATAGCTTAATCAGCCCTATTTTATGCTCAACCAGAATACGACATTTTGCCAAATATTGATTGGCCTGTTTGCAAAGCGCTAGCAACTCACCGCCTTTTGGTTTCTTAAAGGGGATAAAGGTCTGATCGTATAGCTTGGCTATACCTTGATAACCGCTGTCTGCTAGATAGCTGGTGTTTTTAGGCAGCCAATCAGGACAAGTTTGTTTATAAAGATTAAAGTCATGTACTGAACCGTTGCAGGTTTGCACATCCAATATCAGTCCTGTTTGCCAATGTACGATGACTTGCGCTTTTAAGGTATGTTGTTTCTTTTTTCCACTGTAGTACTGTTTTTGGTTTTTTTTGGCCGTTCAATGGGCGTTTCGGTGGCATCAATGATGACTGCTGACCAATTGATATCCTCAGGCTTACCGTGTGGTAGTTTTCGTGGCAAATCAAATCTGCCTGAGTGGATAAGGATGTCTTCTACTCTTCTGACAATGCGACTGGCAGAGGACTCATGAACGTTGAAGTCCACACCAATATGATAAAGGGTTCGGTATTCACGCCAATAGGTCAGTGCGAGTAAAATCTGCGCCTCTAAGCTAAGTTCACTTGGACGACCTGATTTGGTCTTGGAAGCTTCATGCTCTTGCATGGCTTCTAGCATTTTCTCAAAAGTGGCTTTGTGGATGCCAGTATAACGTTTAAAACCTGCATCGCTCTGTTCAAGTAGTTTGGCTATATTTGGCATATCTTTTAAATATTTAGGGTTCAGTTATAGACTTTGAGTCTTGAAACTACTTTTGCAAGAGGTCTTGTATAGAATGCTGTTCATCGGAATATGATTGCTTAAGTGTAGTGTTTACGTAATAATACGCAATATTAGAATATGCTCATACTATTTCTTTCATTGAAACGTAAATAGATTCAAAATAACTGGAGTTTTGCCATGCAATTTAACAAATCTTTAATGACAGCCGCCCTACTTGCTGTTGGCTCTTTGACTGCTGTTTCTGCGAATGCTGCTGTTACAGCGGATAAGACTTTTCAGGTCAAGATTGAAATCACGTCTGTTTGTACTGTAGACGCTACTATAGGTGCCAATGATGTTGATTTTGGCCAAGTTGTTGCAGGCACTGCAGCGACAGCTCTAGCAACCGCTCCTCTTACCGTAAGCTGTTCTAAAAACACCCCTTATATTGTTAACTTAACGCCATCAAATGCTAATACAGATGGTTTGGGTCAAATGAAAGGTCCAGGAACTGGAACTACAGAAATCCCTTATCAACTTAGAAAGGCTGCAGGTGAGTCCGCAGCAGTGTGGGGCAATCAGGGAACTCTCACTACAGCAGGCAATGGTATAGCTGGCACTGGACTAGGTGTAAATAGTCCCATTACTCACACTGTGTATGCAACGGCTACTGCTGCTGCCACAGACGTGCCAACTGGTAATTATGTAGATACTGTAACTGTAAACGTAACCTACTAATAGCTATGTTAAGTCTTTTGCTACGCCGCGTTGCGATACGCGGTATTTTTTCTGGTTTGCTTCTGTCTAGTAGTGTGGCAATGGCGAGCGGCCTTCAGGTCTCTCCCATTTCCCTCAGCTTACAAGCCAAACAAAATGCTAGTGGACTGACGCTGAGTAATACTGGTGACAACGCGGTACATGCGCAAGTGCGTGTGTACCAATGGTCTCAGGACGAAAAGGGTGATCAGCTCACCACATCACGAGGATTATTGGCCAGTCCGCCAATGATTGAACTGCAGCCGGGTGAAAAACAGCTTATCCGGATTATCCGCGCATCCGCTCCGCCAAGCGGCGTCGGAGCTGTGGAAAGCAGCTATCGACTATCGATTGATGAACTGCCTATCAAATCTGCCGAACAAAAAAGTGGCCTACAATTTGCGCTGAGCTACTCACTACCCGTGTTTGTAAATCCGGTTGGGATTACTAAAACCACCCCAAGATTGCAATGGAGTTATAGTCTACAACCAGACGGGGAGCAGATGAATTTAAAAGTTAGCAATAGTGGGAATGGTCATGCCCAATTGGCTGATTTGAGCATTATAGATGATGCTGGCAATAGTATTGACTTACATCAAGGGTTGCTGGGTTATGTTTTGCCAGGCGCCACCATGAACTGGACACTGAAAAAACTGCCATCTTCAATGAAGACAAGTGGTAAATTCAAGGTGATGATTAATGGAACTCAGACTACACAAGATGTCACGTTGGACAATTCCACTCGTTAAAGTACTTGTACTACAGAGTATAACTGTCTCATTTAGCCATGCTGTCACCTTTAATGATACTAGGTCTACCACCGCACCTGCTACGAAAACCATAGCTAATTCTCCTGATGCTAGAACTACCCAACTCAACCTCGATGAAGATGCGAGTAGTACAGAAGGCTTAGATTTATATTTAGATGTTACCCTCAACGGAGCTAACGTTGGTTTAGCTCACTTTGATTATCGTGATGGCGAATTATGGGCAAGTATTGCAGTATTGCAGCAGCTAGGTTTTATAGTGCCGCCAGGTACTACAGACCCATTACTACTAAATAGTTTTGCCAATATCAAAGTAGACTATAACGCCCGCATGCAGTCGGTGAATATTCTAGCTCCTTTAAGCATCCTTAATCTAAACACTACGGTGTTAAATACCCTCGATAACCGTCGCACTCAAGCCAGCTCTTCGCCTGGGCTATTATTGAATTATAATCTCTATGGCTCACAAACAGAGAGTAGTTCAACCAATCTAAGCGCTTATACCGAGGTACGCGCCTTCAACTCCCATGGTGTCTTGAGTTCCACTGCACTGACGACAGGTGACCGTTTTCCTAATAGCAGTGCTAATAATGGTGATAAAAACCGAGACTGGGACAGTCGTACAGTACGTCTAGATACCAGTTGGAGTCAGTCATTTCCTGACAAGTTAATTACGGTTCGTGCTGGTGACATACTTACAGGGGCACTGTCATGGACGCGGTCTACGCGTTTGGGTGGTCTACAGATTGGTAGCAATTTTGATTTGCAACCTTATATGACGACTACTCCATTGCCGTCATTTTTTGGTTCAGCCACTCTGCCCTCTGCAGTAGAGCTCTATGTCGATGGGTTAAAGCAATATAGCGGTGACGTGCCTGCTGGCCCTTTTGAGCTAAATACAGCCCCCAGCATCAGTGGAGCAGGGAATGCTCAGCTTGTATTGACCGATGCATTAGGTCAAAGCTCCACCGTTAATTTCTCGCTTTATGATACTCATCGATTACTACAGCCAGGTCTTTCTGATTGGTCAGTAGAACTTGGTGCTGTTCGTGAAAACTATGGTATAAAATCTTTTGACTACGGCAGCGATATCGCTGCTAGTGGCACTTGGCGTTATGGGGTAAGTAACCGATTCACCGCTGAGACCCATGGTGAAGCAACCAAGGATCTTGCTAATGCAGGGATTGGCGGCACATGGGTATTAGGTGGACCAGGTGGTGTTTTGTTTGCTTCATTGGCAGGTAGTGAAAGCCAAGGAAAGGGCGGATCACAATATAGTGCCAGCTACTCATGGAGTAACAATCGCTTTAATATCGGTCTCAATACTTTAGGTACCAGTGGTCATTACCGTGATGTGGCAACCCAATACGGATCAACGCCCATACGTCAAAGCAATCAATTTTCAACAGGCTATAGCACTCAATCTCTAGGTAGTTTTGGAGTAAGTTATAACGAAGTCGACTATGCGGAGGAAGATACGGCGCAATTTGCCAGCGCCTACTGGAGCAAGTATTTGGGTCGACGCCTCAGCCTAAATGCTAGCTACAACCACGACCTTAATAATTCTGCTAATAACAGTGCCACAATCGGTGCATCATTCTCGCTAGATCGTAATATTTCGCTCAATAGCAGTCTCCAGCATACTGACGATCGTAATGATTTTGTGGCTGATGTATCACAGTCAGCTCCAAGCGCAGGTGGTATCGGATGGCGAGCACAGGCTAGACACAGTATCGATAACGGCATAAATGATAATACCAGCAGTGGTGGACTAGCAGAGCTCAATTATCTTGGGCGTTATGGTCAGGTACAAGCAGGCATTAGTAGTTACGATGGTAATCATTCTACCTTTGCTAGTGGCACAGGTTCGCTAGTCATGATGGGTGGTGGCTTATTTGCTGCACGCCAAATTAACGATGGCTTTGCCGTGGTATCCACTGATGGCGTCGCCGATGTACCTGTGTTGCTACAGAACAATGTTATTGGTACCACTAATAAGCGTGGTCTATTGCTGATATCACCGTTGAATGCTTATCAAGAGAACAAGATTGGTATTGATCCCATGGACTTACCTGCTGATCTGCGTATAGATAAAGTGGCTCTTGAGGCCACACCGTCTGACCGCGCTGGTACTTTGGTGACATTCGACATTACAGAAACGCGCTCTGCCTCTGTCATCTTAAAAGACAGCAACGATGAGTTTATACCGTTAGGCAGCCAAGCACGCTTAATCAGCAAAAAGAATACGCCAGCAGCAGTGGTTGGATTTGATGGTGAGGTTTATCTGGATACACTCGATAAGCATAACACTCTAGAGGTGATTAAGCCCTCTGGTGAGGTATGCAAGGTCAGTTTTGATTATCAAAAATCAGGTGATGATATTCCACTTATGGGCCCGTTTACTTGTCAGAAGGAAGAAGAATAGTGAGTTTATTTCGGTGGTATTACAGTCCTTTTTTGATGTTAGGTGCATTTTGGCTAACAGTAGGCAACGCAAATGCTGCAGCGACTTGTAGTGCAAGTATGAATGCGGGCACTGTAAATATTGGAAATAACCTGACTTCAGATAATGTCGATAGTGAAAGTATCACTGCCACTCTGAATTATAAATGTAGTAATGGCACTGGTAGAAGGTATGTTTCAGTTTGTCTTGCTATTGATGGTGGTGATATTGCAAGCGAGATTAACCCACGCTATATGAAGAAAAGTGGAGCTAATACTCCTCGCTTAGCATTTACTATGCTAAAGCCTGATCAAACTCTTTGGGGCACTCGTAATCTTACCGGGATTAATTCAGAGTATATTGCTTATCACGAAATGCCTAGCAATACATCAATATCAATAGATGTGCCTATAAAAGTAGCCTTGTTGCCAAACTACGGTAACTCTCTTGCCACTCCAGGAGTTTACACTAACAACTTCAATGGTGGTCATACCGCACTAACTTATCAAGACCGTGTTTTTTCTACCTCTTCTGATTGTACATCGGGTGGGCAAGACGATAATCGATTTCCCTTTATAGTCCAAGCTACCGTAGTTAATAGTTGTGAAATAACTACTACAAATGATGTCAACTTGGGTGCTCATCCAGCAAGTAATACAAACATCCTTGGTAGCAGAGGGAATGCTATTGGCGTAACCTGTACAAAAGACGCACCCTATACGATTGGCCTAGCTCCGTCCAACGGTAACCAAGCTGGATCGGGGGTTATGAGTGGTACTGGCAGTAATAATGATAAAGTTCCCTACCAACTACGTTCAGCACCAGGCTTTAATGGGAAAACATGGGGTAATACTGCTACCTCTACTAGTACAGGAAATGGAGTTGCAGATATTGGAAATGGCTTAGTTCAAAATAAGACAGTTTATGTTACTGTACCGAGCGCTGATTTTAGACCAGACAACTACTCTGATACAGTTACTATTAAAGTTAACTATTGAGATAAGCATAAGAATTATTGGTAGATATTTTCAAAGCTACTACTCATTCAAGTAAAACTCAGCCATGCTATCGAGCTGCGTCTTAACTTCTTTCCAGTGAGGCATGACCTGAGTAAGCAGTCGCCAGAATCGGTCACTGTGATTGTATTCAGCAATATGACACAGCTCATGCAAGATCACGTAGTCGATACATTCTTTGGGAGCTTTAACCAAATGCGGATTGAGGACTAAGTTACCTTGAGTCGAGCAGCTGCCCCATTGTTTTTTCATCGATAGTATCTTGAAGGTAGGGGAGCTATTTACCCAAATAGCTTGAGGCAATACGGCAGCAAGGCGCTCTGCAAATATCGTTTTGGCCTTGGTCTGATACCAACCATCTAACAGTGACTTAACTTTAGTGGCTCGATCGCTTCCGTCACTGGCATTACTGTCATCATGAGTTAAGGTAACCGTTAGCTTGCCACGAATGAGCTTCACACCAGCGACTTGCTCAGGGTCGATAATCACCTTTAACACGTACCTGCGGCCCAAATAGAACTGGGTCTCACCACTGACATAGCGTCTGGGTAGCACGTCGCTTTTTTGCTTGGCAAAGTCTTGCACGTGCTGCCAGATCCAGCGAGCACGTTTTTTTACTGAATTATGTATAAACTCATCTGTCACTTGCATCGGTACAGTGACCACTACGCGCTGATCAGGATGCACCTTAATACGTAGCTTACGAGCTTTGTCTTTCCGTATCACCTCATAGCTTATTTTGTCTTGTCCATAGTGCAAATGGTGCAGCAGACCATCAGCTTTGGTATGCCTGCTATCTTCGATAGGCTGCTTGTCATTGTTTGCTGTAGTGTGCTCTAAGCGACTTGCCATGATTAGTTGCCCCTAGAGATGCCATGGCGAGTGATATCTATTACTTTATCAGACAGCTTTTTAGCGTTGTCGGTACCGATGGCCTTGAACAATAGCTTTAGCAATCCAACTCTAATATCTTTTTCCATTTGTGACGGATTCAGTGAGTTCTCTGCCACCGCTTTATTAACGACTTCATCTATATCATAGGCACAGCTGACAAGTGATTCATTGTCTAAATCGTTTTTTGCTAGGAAGTTTGCAGCAAATAAATGTTTGAATAACCCAAAGTAGGCTTGTGCATGCTTGTTATGTTTGCCTGACTCATCGATAAACTCATTAGGAATATCAGGCACTTTGCGAGCTTTGACGTCTTGTTCAAAGTCAGCAAACATCATGTATTGCTTGACTGGTGCATCGAACATGGCCTTGGCATCTTCAATGGCTTTTTTCAGGAGCTTGGAGAAATGCTCTTGCGCATAGGGATCATCAGCCAAATCTTGCTCAATCATTTTAGTGACGCGGCTGGTGATCTTATCGGTTTGGTTACGTGCCTCATCATCACTCAGCACTTCAGGCTTAATGTCTTTGCCCATATTACCGACTAGGTAAGCGCCTTTAGGCTCTCTGACTTCTATGCCTGCGATATGCTTGTTGAGTAGGGTACGAATGTCGTCTTCAAACTCATCAAAGTTGATGGTTTCATTAGCATCTTCACGCACTTGCTTACGCAGTTCAACGAAAGACTTTAAGTCCTTTTTATAACGATCTCGCTTACCGTCAAAGAAACTGTCTTCAAAGTATGAAGCAGACTGTAATGCGACTTTCATGACGTTAGCAAACTCAGTTAAAGCGGCATAAAAGTCATCACGCTTTTTCAGGCGCGTATCGATGAATACACCCTCTCTTTCTTCTATTTTAGGTGATAGAGATTGGCGAAGTGATGGACCATGTTGCTTGTTTGCGACATCAGAGAAAATGCCCCAAACCTTTTTGTGGAGCATCGGCAGTTTTTTGTACTCAGAGTCCATGGCATGGTACATACCAGCCAAGTCTTCAATGTCAAAGCCACCTTGGGTGCGCTCAGCAAGATCTTGGTATTTTTCAATAGTGATATCTAGCTCTTTTAAGATACCTCGATAATCAATCAAGTAACCAAACTGCTTTTTGCTATGCAAACGGTTAACGCGAGCAATGGCTTGAATCAGGTTATGACTCTTTAAAGGCTTGTCGATATACAGAACGGTGTTTTTGGGTTCATCAAAGCCCGTCAACAGCTTATCCACCACGATCATAATGTCGGGGCCATCGTCTTGACTAAAGGCATCGATAATGTCCTTAGTATATTGGGTATCGTCCATACCGTATTTGGGAGCGACGTTATCCTGCCACCAGTTTTGTACGATGTCTTTACTCTCGGCGTCGACGACTTCATGCCCTTCACGAGTATCAGGAGGTGACATAGCCACTACTGAGCTGACCTTACCAATGGTATCTAAGGTTTGCTTATAGCGAATGGCAGACACTTTAGAATCACAAGCCAGCTGACCCTTTAGGCCTTGTTGTTTGAAGTTCTGAAAATGATCGGAGATATCATGGGCTATCAGTTCAATGCGGCCTTCAACTTGATATACCTGTCCTTTTTTAGAGAACTTACGTTTGAGATCCGCTTTTTGATCACTCGTCAGCTTTTGGGTAATGCGGTCAAACCATTTATCGATAGCGACATCATTGGTATTGAGCTCAGGGATGCGTTCTTCGTAGAGTAGGGGCGTGACGGTTTTATCGGCTACGGCTTGCTGCATGGTGTAGGAGTGAATGATGGTACCAAATTTGTTTTCGGTCTTATCATCTTTTAATAGTGGTGTACCAGTGAAAGCGATAAAAGCCGCATTTGGCAGTGCTTGCTGCATACGGATGTTGTTTTCACCGTTTTGGCTACGATGCCCTTCATCGACTAAGACGATGATGTTGCTACTTGGGTTATAAAAGTCATCGTATTGCGCAGCCGCGCCAAATTTATTAATGATAGAAAATATAATACGCTCGTTGGTCTTGCCAATCTTTTTCGCTAAGTCTCGACCTGATAGCGCTTTGGCTAGGCGACGATCTATATCGCTTAGGGCACCTGCTGATATAAAGGTACGCGCGATTTGGTTCTCTAAATCCACCCGGTCAGTGACCACAAACACACGGCATTTAGCCAATTCCTCAAGCCAAATAAGTGCCTTGGATAAGAACACCATCGTGTACGATTTGCCACTACCTGTGGTATGCCAAATCACGCCACCCTCACGGCTTCCTTGCTCGTCAAAATTACTGATACGCTTAACTAGGGCCTTAATACCAAAGACTTGCTGATAACGCGCTACGATTTTACCTGCTTTACTATCAAACAGCGTGTAGTAGCGGGTCATGTCCAGCAGTCGATCTGGGCGCAGTAAGCTGATGATTAGCCTGTCTTGATCGGTCACAGCTAACTCGCCAGCAGCAAGCAGCGACTGATATTCACGCTTATCATAAGCGCTACGCTGAGCAAATAGATGGTCGATTTGAGCGTCATCTAAGCGCTGGTTTTTTAGCCGATAAAACTCAGGCTCGCTGATTTCTTCTTCAATCCACTTCGACCAAAACTTTTCAGGGGTGCCGCAAGTAGCGTATAAGCCTTCATGACCATTGACCGCAAGCAAGAGCTGACTGTAAGCAAACAGATGCGGAATGTACTTTTGACCTTGATTGCGGATGTGCTGCGAGATGGCTTGCGCATTGGTCGATTGATGCGGATTGTTTGAGTCGGGGCGTTTGGCCTCTATGACCACCAGTGGTAGCCCATTCACAAAGCAGACAATATCAGGTATCACGTTACCAGTCGCATCAGCGTTTTGCACAACCATCTCTTCGCTAACATGATAAGCGTTATTTTCAATATTTTGCCAGTCAATAAGCTGAATAGTAGGCGAGGCTCTTTTACCATCGATAAATTCGGTGACGTTGACGCCGTAGAGTAGGGCGTCATACAGCATTTCGTTAGCTCGCGTTAACCCTAGGTTCATTGCAGGGTTAAGCTCGCTAATGATTTTGTCGATACCAGCATCAGACAGGTGGTGCTGCTGACCTTCGAATGGAAAGGTTTGACGGGTCAAGTACTCACGTAATACAGGCAATAGCAGCACTTGGTTACTGCTATTGGCTGCTGAGTACGCTGGGGTCTGTAAACTAGAGCTACGCAGCTTTAAACACTCTTCAGGGGATAGGTAGCGATAACCCAAATTCATTAGTAGGATAAGAGCGGGAACTTTTGAGCTAAATTCTTCTTTGAAGTTGATGCTGGGATTGGTCATATCTGCCCGTCTCGATTACATTGTTCATAATCTAATTTGATTACATCCGATAAGGGTGTGAATCTTGGATTCAAAACAACTTCTCTTTCCCCAGCTCTCATCCAAAAAATATCAGAATTACTTATAGTAGTTTTGATCACAACTCGATCTTCTTTGTCAAACCCATAGTGATTAAAAGCGAATGCTTTTGCCGTATCAAAATCAGTAGTCCAGGATTGCCTATTCCTATAGCTCTTATCTTCAAACGATTTTAAAGAACATCCTCTGTATACAGTCATCTCAGCTGGTTGTTCAGAGTAATCATCCACAGGTGAAGATATTACTACTATAGGAAACCATTCATTTTCACCACGATTTACATGTTTATAAATAGCTTTATACACCTCTGTACTCTTTGAGATGTTAAGCTGCTGAAAACAGCTGAACATTGCGTCCATAAATTCATTTTGTTCATCACTACCATCTTGACGATAATGAATCTCAGGGTCGAGTGGAACAGATTTTTTAGAGTCCATAAGCATGTTAAAGAGCAATTTATTTGCTCTTCTTTTGAAACCGTCATCAAAACTATCGTACTTCTCAAAGAAATGCTCCATCTCAATCTGCATCTCGTTTTTTAAGCAATCTAGCACTGACTGTGGAAGCCCAACTATAATCATTCTGCACTACCCCTAAACAAAGAAAAACCGCCAAGGTTGCGCGTTGCCCAAAGGCACTAAGCGTGACGGTTGTATCAAACACAGCGTAATTAGCTACGATGTCACGGTAACTATTCATAGTAAACCAAGATCATCAAACAATCGCAGAAATAAATATCTATATTAGAATACTATTATTTATAGTCTATCAAATATAGAGCCTTTATTAGGAGTGAAAAACTTCTCATAAAACTTGGTTGCGTAATCATCAGTCATACCAGCGATAAAGTCACAAATAACTCTCATTTGTGCAGATTCTTGCGCTTTTTCTACGACGTTTTTTCCTTCTTGCTCAAATTTTTCTCTAGTAGACTGTGATAAGTATTTTTCTGGATATTTCGAAGCATCCTCTTTAGCCTCTATCCAAATTTTTTTAGTGGGTTTTGGTAAAAATCGCTTTGGGTCTTCCGATAATACTTGAAACAGCTCTATTATTAATTTTTGACCTTTAAACTCAAGCTGCTGAACATTTTCATCTTTTATAACAATATCGAATACGATGTTAAAAATATGCTCTCTTAACTGTTCAACTCTGCTTTTTAATTTAACTTCATAACGTAATAATGGATCTTTACATCTTGAACCATTATCCTCAATAATCACATTAGTTATCATCAAGTGAACTAGACAGCCGATTGCATTTTTTCTTTCATGACTAGCATTACTAAAAAGCCTCTTAGTGATGTTATCAAACTTTAACTCACTATTACCTAGCTCATTTGATAGGTTATTAAACAAGTTAGTTCTAGACTTAAAATGATTTTCCCATTGTGCCTGATTGATCATGCCTAATGATAGTGCGTCTTCCAAGTCGTGTAGGCTATAAGAGATATTATCTGATAAGTTCATGATTGAACAGTCAAGAGACTTAAAACAAGTTTTATCATGCTTATTTTCTTCTGGTTTAGACCTAACAAATTTCTTCACGTCTTTAGGACTAAACCCTTTAAAAACAAAGTCCACAATATCTTTGTCAGTATCGTGATAACATTTAGGTGGTTTCTGTGAATCTGCTTTGAATAACCAATAAGGTGTATCTGTATCCTGCTTAGATTCGTAAACACGGTTATTGACTAAACCACTATATGCAGCGGGATACTTTAAAACACCTAGTAACATTCTTCTTGTAGGATTTAAGCCATGGTCAGCAGTATATTTGTCCAACTTCCCAAGGATTCTTAGCGTTTGACCATTCCCCTCAAACCCACCGTAATTTCTCATGCAATAGTTGAGAGCTACTTCACCTCCATGACCAAAAGGTGGATGCCCAATATCATGCGCTAAACAAATAGCTGTAATTAGAGATATATCAGGCAAGTGATCTTTATGTTCTTTAAATTTCTTCTTTTTACTAAGATATTGAACAATACCTCTACCAATTTGAGCTACTTCCATAGAGTGTGTCAATCGAGTTCGATAGAAGTCACTTTCACCCAAACCTAAGACTTGAGTTTTGGACTGTAACCGCCGAAAAGCAGCTGAATGTATTAGCCTTGCTTCATCTCTATCATACTCACTGCGAACATCACCACGACGTTGGTCTGTAGGCTCTCTTCGCTCTTTCATTTTTTTCTTATCAATACTATCAGTCATTTATATTGCTTCTTTGAATTAAATTTCGCTTAAGTATCGTCTATATTATTTGCATAAGCAAACCTTTGTTTATATTAGATCACCACCCGAACCTTACCCGTCAACAACACCTGCATCAGCGCCTTTTTTTCTTGCTGCAAATCAGCCAGTTGCTGCTCAAGCAATTCAATCTCATTATCAGCATTGGTTAACACGGTGGCGATTTTTTGTTGTTCTTCGAGTGGTGGCAACATTATTAGACAATGATTTATTTCCCCAAGATTGATCTTCCTAGGAAATGCTACGTGAATGGTTCTTTTCCATAATTCACGATGAAATTCTTTTGAGTTAATATAGTAAGTTAGAAATCTAGAATTAAACCTATAGTTTGATTTGATCAATGCTAAGCTAACATAAAAGGATGCTTTAACATCCCATGTCAAACATTTAGCAGTTCCAATATCACCAATTCTTGTCATCAAAATATCATTTTTCTCAAGTTTTACACGCTTATTTTCTTTTTCGTATACTTCCTCAGAAATATATTTTGTGTTTGAAAAATCATTTCTTGTTAGGTGTTCAACACTATAAAAAGGTATACCTTGTTCAAGATATTTTGGTGTACTATGAGTCCCATCATAAATTTTGGTAACGTGCCCAAGCTCTACCTCTTCCCACTCACCCGCAAACGGTTTCCCCTCATCATCAAGCAACCACTTTTTACCCGTCAGCAACTGCTGCATCAGGGCTTTTTTCTGCTGGGTACTATTGTCAATTAAACGCTCGGTGGTGCTAATCGCTTTATCCCAAGTCGATAGAATTTTGGCGATTTTTTGTTGTTCTTGGAGGGGTGGAGTTAATATTTTTGTAGATTTAATAGTTTTTAGCGAAAGGTTTTTTATTGTAGAGCCAGTTAGCTCTGTAGTGTAGAAAGCTTGAGTTTTAGAACTATCCAATGTGTAGTATATGTATTTGATATCAACATCATGATTCACATTTATATAGCACGCACTTTTACCTAGAACAACATTTTCGTTGTTATAAAAAGCTAAGTTACCAATAGTCCCATTAATTGACATTAGAATCGTTCTATCACTCAAATCTCTTCCATGATTCTCAGCATCTTCTGGGCAAACTTTCTTTGTCGTAGATGAAATTGTTATCGAACCATTTTTTAGGTTATTGCCATTAATAAAATGGATATCTGACTTCTCGGTATATTTAGGTGTACTATGAATACCATCACTTATTTTTGTAGTCAGATCAGCTAGCTGTTTAATCTCCCAACCATTAGGCACCATAACCCAACTCCTTTAAAAATCCCGCCATCTCAGTCTCTAAACTTTCCAATTCAGCCTTTAACTCAAGACGCTCAGCACGCACCGCCTCCAAATCGATCTCCGCCTCTTCCTCAAAGGTATCGACATAGCGCGGAATGTTTAGGTTAAAGTCATTTTCTTTTATCTCATCAAAGCTTGCTAGATAAGCGTATTTATCAACACTTTCTCGCGCCTTATAAGTCTCAATGATTTTGGCAATATTATCCTCAGTCAGCTGATTCTGATTTTTACCTGATTTGTACTCATTACTGGCATCGATGAACAACACCGTGTTATCCGCTTTATTCTTTTTAAACAGCAAAATAGCGGCTGGAATACCCGTGCCAAAGAACAGCTTTTCGGGCAGACCAATCACCGTATCGAGTAAATTTTCTTCAATCAATTGCTGACGGATTTTACCTTCACTAGAGGCACGAAACAGCACGCCATGCGGTACGACCACACCCATACGACCGGTATCGTTTTTGAGCGTTTCAATCATATGAGTGATAAACGCATAATCGCCTTTAGTCTTGGGCGGTACACCGCGATGGTAGCGACCATGCGGATCATCGGTTGCATCTTCATGACCCCATTTACTAAGCGAGAAGGGCGGGTTGGCAGTGACCACATCGAAGCGTAATAGATTACCTTTGTCATCGAGTAACAACGGATGGCGCAGGGTATCGCCCCATTCAATGCGGTGATTGTCTTCCCCATGTAAAAACATATTCATCTTTGCCAGTGCCCACGTCGAGCCAATCGCTTCTTGCCCAAACAGCGCATAGTTCTTGCTGCCAGAGTTTTTACGTGCCATGGCTCCGCATTTGATAAGCAACGAGCCAGAGCCACACGCAGGATCGCAGATAGCATCACCTTCGACAGGCTCTAATATAGTTGCCAATAGAGTAGATACTTCAGGCGGCGTATAGAACTCGCCAGCACTGGCACCAGCGTCAGCCGCGAAGTGCTTAATTAAAAACTCATAGGCATTACCAATCACATCCAAGCTACCCACACGAGAGGGGCTGAGGTTCATGACATCTTTGCCAAAGTCTTCGAGCAAATGACGCAGTAGCTCGTTTTTCTTCTTCTCATTACCCAGACGATCGGTATTGAAGCTAATATCTTGGAAGACGTTTTTTAGCTTATTACCGTTGGCCTCTTCAATTGCATGCAGCGCTTCATCGATACGCTGACCGTTGCCGGGCTGATGACGCAGCTCGTATAAATCCCAAAAGCTTGCGCCATCTGGCAGTACAAAGCGCTGGTTCGACATCAGCTCTTTGACCAAGTCCGCATCGCCATATTCTGCCATGAGCGTGTTGTACTCATCTCTATACATATCAGACAAATACTTCAAAAACAGCATGGTTAATATAAAGTCTTTATAGGTATCGGCACTGATCACACCACGAAAGGTATCGCAGGCATCCCAAACGGCTTTGTTAATCTCAGATTGACTGATAGAGGTGGTATTGTTTGAAGCCATGTAAGTGTCTTTCCTTAAATGAGTTTTTGATTGATATTTATAGGGATTGATAGTTATCGTGTTATTGGTTTAATGCATCATGGCAGGTATCTTTGTTCATAGTAATGCTAGTCAGTGGTTGGCGGTCTTGATCGTAGTATAGATAAGAAAATGTAACGTTATTCGCTGCCATGTATTTGTAAGGTATAAAGGTGTCCGTACAGAAGTTCTGCAACGTTTCTACTGAAGATAAGTCTCGTATGAGTTGGCCTTTTTCATCTGCGTTGAGCGGTATCGTATACGTCGTACTGATTTGACCGAAATATGGTGTCATTTCCATTTTTTCAATTTTGAAGGATTTATTCGTATTTTTTGGTGACGATTGAGCTTGCTCATCATTTAAGAAGCGGAAAAACTCAGCTGCTAACGCAGTATTTAAGTACACATAGTTTTCATCGATAATATCCATCGATTTTAATGTTTCATCTATCTCTGATCCGGCATGGCCCACATTAGAAACAGTTGCAAACAGCATAGCTAATAGAATTTTTTTCATTTTACCTAATGAACTCCAAACCATTATAAATAGTCCACTAGCTGGCGCAAATGGCTACAAAAAAGAGGCAGTTTGAGACGATATTTTATTAATGTTGAGCAAAGCATTACCAAACTGATCATTGGTTCAATGGTAAGCTTCCATAAAGGATTGGTCTAACATAAGAGGATAATCCCAATTATTATTGTAATAGATACTATCAGAAACATTCTTTAAATTAACCTATGTGTCTAAATCAGTCATTTAGCCTTTTTAGTAGATAGTATATTGCTCAATAAGTTTTCAAATCTTAGTCTGAGACTTTACTACTAAGCATTGCAAGCACCTTATCCTCTCCTAGCTGATCAATCAATGCCTGAAGCTGAACAGAAGGATCAGTTTTTGTTTGCCCATCCGCTCTAAACTCTTCCGTATCTCTACCTTCTCTTAAAGCGTCTAAATAGTCAGCCCATTTCTGCATCATCTCCGCACGATCATCAATATACTCAAATCGACCATACGCGGCTCCATTAGGATCTTTAGTCGTATGACCCAATGCCATCTCTACAAGCACAAGTGGATACTTGAGCTGCTCTTGCAGTATGGTCTTAGCTGTTGCTCTAAAGCCATGAGCACAATGTATGTCTTTATAGCCCAAATCCTTTAAACGCTTATTAGCAGTAGCGTCAGATATGATCTGATGCTTTTTTGCCGTTTGGCTAAAAAATACGTATTCAGTATGACCGTTGATTTTATGCTGCTCACCTAATATGTTAACAGCTTGACGAGATAGGGGAATCACCATGTCCTTGACCATATTTACCTTGCCTTGACCCTTCAAAGGCTTTAACTGCCATCTACCAGCTTGTAGGTCTAGATCTGCCCAGCGCATACGTCTTAAGTCACCATTGCGAACAAAGAGAAGTGCTAATAGCCTAAGGGAATTAATGGTGTTTGGATCACCTTCTATTGTTTCAATATCCCGCAGTAGCTTAGCAAGCTCTTTGGGCTTGGTAATAGCAGGACGATGACCGTAGCTCGATTTAGCCAATTGGCTTTTGATTAATGCCGCAGGATTACTACTACAAAACCCGCGAGCACCAGCATAGATAAATACATCGCTGGCAATGCCAGCGCAGCGTTCAGCCTTATCCGTAGGCTTGCCATCTTTATTCAAAGTCTTAGCTTGGATGTCCAAAAAAACCTCAAGCATTCTAGGAGAACTAATCTCGCTGATTGGCTCATTGCCAATGTAGGAGCATATTAGCTCTAACCGACCTTTCTTACGAATGAGGGTATTACTCTTCTGAGTCTTATCTAGACTGTCAAAGTACTCCCAAGCAAAGTGATTAAAAGAGTTTTTAGTTTTACTAATAAATCTTTTCTTTATTTCTTCACGATGAAATTTTGGGTCAATACCTTTGCTTAGTAGGTCTTCATATTCACGCCAAACTTCACAGGCACGAGCATACGAGATACTTGGATATATACCGATGGAAATAATACTTTGCTTAGGATTTGAAGGCGGGTAGTATCGATACATCCATGACTTAGTCTCAGTAGGACGTACCATTAAGAATAGTTTAGGATGGTTTTTGACAGGAACGAAGTACTTCTTATCTTCAGGCTTATGGCTGCTGATACTTCGGTCTGAACTGATCGCTTTTCTTTCCATACCCTATATCTCCATAAATACACTCAAAACTCAGTATACTTGACAGTATACTCAAAGTGCATGGATTAGGATAGATTCATAGGACAGTATGGAACGTCAGATACAACAAAGCCCCTGATATCAGGGGCTTTAGCTGTTCTATAAGATAGTATAGGACTATGTAATGGTACCCGGAGCCGGACTTGAACCGGCACGCTATTACTAGCGAGGGATTTTAAATCCCTTGTGTCTACCAATTTCACCACCCGGGCAAAACTTGTATTATCTAAAAGTAAGCTTTCTACTTGTTAGATAGTGGTCGCTATTATAAGCATTTATATTAATAAAGCAAGCTAAAATTAATATAATATGAATAAAATTTTAACCTAAATAATTGGAGGCTGAGGTCGGAATCGAACCGGCGTTAACGGAGTTGCAGTCCGCTGCATGACCACTCTGCCACCCAGCCAATCAAGGACGCCTATATTAGCAAATATAATTTAAATTACAAGTTATTTTTTAGCTAAATGCGAATTATCTACTCAATTCTCCTTATTTGACCATAAATTAATGGCTATTCAAAGTATTAAGAGGTCAAATTAAGCTATTATCAAGCTTAAAATTAGGAATGGTTCGTCAAAAAACATCATAATTATCAAACACACAACGAAATAATATCTTTATTATTTCGTTGTGTGTTTGATAAAACGAGATAGGGAATAGATAGTGTTTTAAAAAGGTCTTGTTTGAGCTAAAAAGGAGACCGTTTATTATCGAAAAATCAGCGTTATATGTCTGTCATTAAAGCGCTGCAAATGAGAGTTTATGAATAAGTGCGCTTAATGAGAGAGTCGAGCATAAAACTTTATAGGTCTGAATAATTTGAATAGTAAGTGACTCTGTTATCACGCAAAAAACCCGCTAATCCTAAGCCATAACGCTCAGCGACACGCACTGCGGTACTGGTAGGTGCAGACATACCGACTAGCCAAGGGATGCGCCCACGAATCGATTTTTGTATCAGTTCAATCGATAGGCGCGAGGTCATAAGGACGCAGCTAATCTCTATTTTATTGCGCAGTTGCCAACCGATCAGCTTATCAAGCGCATTATGGCGTCCTACATCTTCGAATAGGTATAGCTGCTGATTATACATCGTCGCAGCGGCGTGTACGGCACCAGTCAATTGGTGAGTATGCTGCATCGCATCGACTTGCTGGCGTATTGCTAATAGACAGTCAAGACTTGGTGTATCTGCCTTTTGTCTGTTTTGACGATAGATACTCAAGTCAGGCAGTGCTTGTGTTAGCCCTGTGATGCCGCATATACCACAACCTGTACGCCCTGCTAGCTGACGTTTTTGCGCTTGGATACGCTGATGACAACGCTGGTTTAGTACTAGCTCCACCACATAAATGTCATAATCTTGCAGTGACGATAAGCTTTGTTCAAATGCTGCAGATTCTAAACTTTCATCCGTAGCATCTCTTATAAATCGTTCCTTTATAAATGAATCTTGCGTGAGATTTTGATAATCTGCAATATCATTCAGTTGGGTAACTTCCCAATCAAGCAGCTCATGACTATGCTGAATTAAGCCTTCGCTAGACAAAAAGCCGACGGCTAAATACTCTAGCTGGTGAGGGCTTGCCATCAGTACCGCATAGTGAATACCATTGATAACGATAGCAACCGCAGCTTCCACTGCTAAGCTCGCTGATTGGCAGTCGATACTGATTTGCTGCATATGGGTCTGTGCAATATTAGTCTTAGCAACACGGGTCTCAATAATGTTGTTAGAGTTATACTTATCTGTCGGATAATGATGCTTTTGCGCCCAATGATTACGTGCAAGCGGCGTTGCAGATGACTCTATAGTTTCTGACGTCTTATCTGTTAGGGTGTTTACCGAAAAATTATCGCTATATTTTGCGTCAGTTTCAGTATCACTTTGGGCAATCATAATACCTCGTTATATCGTATGGTCATTACCAAAATTATCATCTCCTTTAAATATATGCATCATTCAATGATTCGCCCGTTGCTGACTATGCATGATCGGTCGTAACAGCATTTGCCTCAACGCGTTGCAAAACAACGGTCGTCGATTTATACGCTGGTATGTGAGAGTCTGGTGCATGCGTGTCTAAATCAAATAAATCATTACATTCAGGATAATAAGTTGCGACAGCGTTAGCGGCGATATCCATCTCAGTCAATACTAACGGCCCTAGCGTGCGTGGCTGAGCGGTACCGTCTGTGTTATTTGAACCATTTGAGCTGGCATGGCGAGATACCATTACTCGGTCACCTGCTTGCCAACCCAAACGAGTCATTTCATCTGGGTGCATAAACAACACATCACGGCGAGTGGTTTGGCGATAGCGATCTTCAAATCCGAAAATCATGGTATTAAATTGGTCATGGCTACGGACACTGGTCAATTGCCAAATTTTTTGTTCATTGTTTGGCGCACTATTAGTATTATCATTGGGTTTTTTGTCATGGTGAAAGGCTAAAGAGGTCTCTGCCATTTGTGCTGCGACGTAGGTGATAGGGTATTGTGGTACTTCAAATTGCGCTTTGCCACTGTCAGTATTCCACACACGATGCCGCGCAGAATGGTACAAATGAAAGCCACGCTCGGTTTCGCGAATACGCTGATTAAAGTCTTCAAAACCGTCAATCGCTTGGGCGATATAATCACGAACGATGTCAAAGTCTTCACTCATTGCTTGCCAAGGAATGGACGAATCAGCACCAAGCAAATGAGTGGCGATATCTGCCACAATTTGTGCTTCAGATTTCAACGTATCGCTGACGGGTTTCAGGTTGCCTCGAGTGGGTACAATCTGACACATGGAATCTTCGATAGTGGCAAATTGCTCACCTTTGGCAGTAATAATACGTTCGGTACGACCTAAGCAAGGCAGAATAAGATTGTTCGCGCCCGGATACAGCATAGTTTCATTAAGTTTAGTACCGACAAAAATATTGAGCTGAGTGGTGGTGAAAGCTTGCTGAATTGCACTGGTATCAGGTGCTGCCACGGCATAATTACCGCCCATACTCATAAATACTTTTAGCTTACCGGCAATCAATGCTTTTGCACCAGAGACCACATCAAAGCCATTTTCTTGCGGCATCGGACGTTCAAACACACGCTCAAGGCTGTCTAGTAGCTTTTGTGCAGGGCGCTCATGGATGCCCATGGTACGGTCGCCCTGTACGTTAGAGTGACCACGGACGGGAGACGCGCCTGCGCCATCAATACCAATCATACCCATTAATAATAATAGGTTGGTAATCATCGCTACATTGTCATCGCCTTGGACGTGCTGAGTGATGCCCATGCCCCAGGTGCAAATGGTCGCAGGACTCGCCGCTACCAGTTTTGCTATAATAATGATTTCCTCTTTACTGATACCAGACCCGCGTTCCACATCAGGCCATGATTGTTGGCGCAGCCATGCGTCGAGTGCCTCATATCCTGACGTATGCTCATCGATAAAGCTTTGATCGATTTTATTGTTTTTAGTCAGCCACTTAGCGATACCGGTCAAGAGTGCTGCATCGCCGCCGATCTGAATTTGAATGACCTCATCGACCATCTCATCACTTTGACCAGCTGCCATATGCGTGGGCTTTTGCGGATTTCTAAATTTACGTAAGCCTTGTTCGCGCATAGGGTTGATTGAGAGGATTCGACAGCCTTGCTCGTGAGCATGAGCAAGCATTTCAAGCATGCGTGGATGATTGGTCGCAGGATTTTGTCCAAACATCAATATCAGTTTGGCTTGCTCAAAGTCTTCCAATTTCACGGTCGCTTTGCCAATACCCAACTGTCTACCGAGCATTACCGACGTTGGTTCGTGACACATATTGGAGCAATCTGGTAAATTATTGGTGCCAAAACAGCGCACAAACAGCTGATACATAAAGGCGGGCTCGTTGGTCACACGGCCTGAGGTATAAAATAGCGCCTCATCTGGCGAATCAAGCTGTCCTAACTGCTCAGCGATACATTGATAAGCAGCTTCCCAAGAGATTGGTAAGTAGCGGTCTTGCGCGGCATCATAATATACAGGCTCTGATAAACGACCACTATGCTCAAGCTCATAGCCCGACCAGCCTTGTAATTCAGTGACGCTATGTCGCGCAAAAAACTGCGCATCGGCTTTTTTTGTCATGGTCTCACTAGCAATGACTTTGATACCATTTTCACAGACGTCGATGGCTTTATGTGATTTGTGGTCAGGCCAAGCGCAGCCCGGACAGTCGAATCCGCCTTTAGGTTGGTTGCTTTTTAGCACACTTACGCTACCCCGTAAAAAAGTCTGATAATCCATCAGCTTACGAGTAGAGGAAATCAGCGCAGGCCAACCGGCAGCAGGGTGGGAGTAGACAGGAATTTTGCGCATGACAGACCTCATAGTAAATGGCGGTAGCGAACTTTGATATACAGCAACTATATAGTGACGAGCGAGAAGTTTGTAGAAGCATTAACTTTGACATACTCCCACCACTTTCGCCAAGCTCAAGTGGGGGATTCTAAAAGCAGATGCTCTTAGGCGACTTTCTCACGAAGGTCGCTTGTTTTCTGTTTCAACGGGCGACCCTTACTGCATCCTCCCTCCGCAGACAAAACGGCATGTCCTGCCGCTAATATATTACGAGCCGCATTAAAATCAGCGTTCGCAACATACCTACATTTGACGCACTCAAATTTAGACTGAGTTTGTCTATTCTCTTTAGCAATATGCTGACATTGAGAACAGGTTTGACTGGTGTAGTGTGGGTTTACCTTGATCAGTAACCCACCGCGCCATTGCTGTTTGTACTCAAGCATATTAACCATCATGCCCCAGCCTTGATCTAGGATTGATTTGTTTAATCCCGACTTGGCTTTAACATGACGACCTTTGTTCTCCACCGACCCGCTGGCTGATTTCGACATATTAGCGACCTTTAAATCCTCACAAGCAATCATGGCGTGGTTTTTGCTGATGCGGGTGGTGATTTTATGCAAGTAGTCATGGCGAATATTAGCAATGTGGCTGTGTAGCTTTTGAATCTTGCGGTTTTGCTTTTTCCAGTTTTCACTGAATTTTACTTTCTTTGCTAACCCTCGTTGCAATTTGGCAAGTTTGAGTTGATTGGTTTTAAAACTGTTTTTCGGTTTGATGTACTGACCGTTTGAAGTGGTGAGTAGTTTGCTGATACCCATGTCCAAGCCAATGGCGCTTGTGGCAGGGTGACGAGGGTTCTCATCCAGTTCTCGCTCCGTACCAAAAGACACGTACCAGTGCCCTGATTTCTTGCTGATGGTGACATTTTTAATTGTACCAATGATGTCTTGCGACTTCCTAAACTCCACCAGGCCAATGCCATTAGGCAGTTTTACTCGATTACCTTCAACACGGCAATATTTATCAAACTGAACCAAGCGAATTGAGTCGCAGCCATCGGATTTGCGCTTAAATCTTGGCATCAACGAGCGTAGCTGGATTTCTGTGCCGTCAGCCAGTTTAAAGAACTTGGGTTTGCGAGGTTTCTTTTTATTGTCTTTTAATCTGGCATGTACTTTAGGATCAAAGAACCGCGACCAAGCCGATGCCAGATCGCGTACTTTTTGTTGTAAAGACACAGCGTTTGAGCTGCTTTTTAGGAAGTTAAAATCAGGATTACTTTTTAAATCTATAATTTTATTAACCAGATTGGTGGCATTAATAAACTCATCTTTAGCAAACATCTCAAATGAGATTGCCAGCATTTGATTCCAAACAAAACGTGCAGAGCCGACAAGATTATTTAAAATAACCTCTTGCTCCGTATTAGGCTCAAGCCTAAATTTATACGCTTTGTTGATTTTCATAAATGCTCGTGGTGAGTTATAAGTATTACAATAATTAATTATTATACTGGATTCAGGCGCATATTATGTAATTTAAACATTGAAAATGATGCGAAATTCACCGCCACCCTAATGTCGGATGGCGTCCTCTTTCGCGGGTTTGATAGATAACAAAAAAACCTTTAAGAAAAATGCATTTTCTTAAAGGTTTATCGTGTCAATGCTCACTCACAAGCGAGCATAGAATGATGTCTGCTAAGTGAAGTCCTCTTAAGTAAAGTCTTTATAAATACCGTCTTCTTAAGATATTAGTAACGCGCGTCTTTAGGTTTTTTACCATTTGGCCAATCATTGACCTTACCAGCAAAGTCAGGGCGCGGCTGATGAGTAAAGAAGTGCGCCACATCGACGGCATCTTGATCGCTCAGCACATTTCCGTGACCCCATAAGCCTTTGGTCTGAATACCCATGGGCATGTTGTATTTTACAAAGGCTGCCGCCTTGTAAGTACGTGCCATACCAGCACCGATATTAAAGGATTCATCGCCCCACAGTGGCGGGAACACGATATCGCCGCGACTGTCTTTGATGCCTTCGCCATTATCACCATGACAAGTTGCACATTGAGCTTTATAAATTTGTTCGCCGCGGACAGGGTCTGGGGTTAATGATTCATCCACTTTACCCGTATTTTGGATATCGACTTTTTGCTCTTTTGGGGTGTTTTGCGATAGCCACTTCATATAAGCCAACATTGCCAGCATTTCAGGGGATTCAGGTTTCAACGGTTTGCCATTCATTGAGCGCTGGAAGCAGCCATTAATACGTTTGGTTAAATCAACTTCCTTACCAGATCGTGGCATCACGCGCGGATAGAAGTTATAACTATTGATGTACGGATCACCCAGTGGAATTTTACCTTGTGAAATATGGCAGCTGTTACAGTTCATTTGCGCGCCCACATGCTCTGGCAGTAAGCGCTTAGTTTCGTTTAATAAGCGTTTACCATAAAATATCTCATCAGCATTTGGTTCATCCAAGATAGCCGTATCTTGCGGCAGCACATAAGTGCCGATATCTTCGTTGGCATCATCAGTGGTGACTAAGCCGTACTCAGGTGCATTCTGCTCGATAGGCTCGGGCTGCGAGCAACCACTACTGATAGCGGCGATACTAAGCGCTGAAGCAGTAAGGATAGCGGTGGTTAAGTTGCCTATGGTCATTTTTTGAGAGATAACGCGAGCAATAGTAGGCAAGTTGAGTGGAGATTTTTTCATTATTTTGCTCCTTTTGTTTGCGCGTCAATACTTAAGTCTGGAGCAATATCCGTACTGGTTTTTGGTTTTTTGGCGAGGAAAGCCCGCATTTTTACCACGTCATTGACATCGATTTCAGGCGCTTGGTTGGTCCAGCTATTGCGGACATAATTGACCACTTCTGCCACATCTGCATCGCTAAGATTGCTGAATTCAGGCATAGTAAATGCCATACGGTCATGTGGAGTTTCAGGCATACGACCACCGCTCAAGGTAATCTGTAAGACCGAATCGGCATTGTTAGAATAAACCGCACTATTGCCATCAAGCGCTGGGAAAATACGCGCGACTCCTTTACCATCGACACGGTGACAAATTTGGCAATATTCGGCGTACAAAATCGAACCGCGCGAATCATAGTCACCATCTAGTAATTTTTGCGTAGTGATGTCTTTTTTCGCAGGCAGTGTGGCTTCTTTGTTTGGTGCTGGCGTTAATGTTTTTAGATAAGATGACATGGCGTTGATGTCGTAGTCGGTCATATACTGGGTGCTATGCTCAACCACTTCGGCCATGGCACCAAAGGCAGCAGTGGTATCAGTACGACCAGTTTTGAAGAAGTCATTTAATTCTGCAACCGTCCAAGTGCCAAGTCCGCGATGCTCACCGCGGATACTTTTGGCGCGCCAACCATCGATGATGGCACCGCTCAAATACTTGTTAGAATCTGCATTACTTAGAGCGATTTCTTGAAAGCCAATACCGCGCCCAGTATGACAAGAGCCGCAGTGCCCAGGACCTTCGACTAAGTATTGACCACGAGTCAATAGTGCGTCGTCTGTCTCAGGGACAAAGTCACGCTTGCGATCAAATAAGACCTGCCAGTATGCCAAGGGCCAGCGCCAGTTTGCTATCGGAGGTAGCTCGCTTTTTAGATTGGCTTGCTTGACGGCTGTGACATCGGACATAAAGAAGGCGTACATCGTGGCTAAGTCTTCTTCTGGCATGAGCTGGTAAGAGGGATACGGCATAGCAGGATATAAGGCTTTATTATCACTGCGTACCCCATGCTTAACGGCATTTTTAAAGTCGGCGAAACTGTAGTTGCCGATGCCAGTTTCTTGATCGGGTGTGATATTGGTCGAGTAAATTGCCCCAAGTGGCGTTAGCATAGGCAGACCGCCTGCATAAGTCTCGCCATCGAGCGTGGTATGACACGCAATACAGTCAGCAGTGCGAGCGATATATTCGCCCTGCTTGATGAGAGCAGGATCAGTGATATTGACCTCGATATCGTTACTGCTGGTGCGCATATTTGGCAGTAATTTCCCAATAATAAAGGCAACCACCAGCCCGATGATGGCTGCTATTATTATAATCAGTGGCCATTTTTTCATAAGCCCGCCCTCCATAAGATATTTTTACCAAGCTTATAATTCATCACCCATATTTCATGAGGTGTATTAATCATTCTTATTGAAATCAAAATTGAAATCGAATATTTGTGACTTAAGCTCAGCGAATTAAAAGTTACACGACTGTCATCTAGTATAGGGTAGCGGGTAATATTGTGATATTGTGGAAAACCACATTATGATTAAGGTTTTTAATTATAATGTACGTTTGGTAGGTCAAATATAAGGCTAGGTGTATGCATAAAAAGTCTAAAATTTGGACTATCTTAAAGGCTTGTTTTATTACCGTGGTAGCATGGGCTGCTTGGTTGCCGCTATCTAATGCCACCGCCCAGACTTACTATTTGGGTGTGCTGGCACCGCAAGGCGAGACAGCCGCACAAAATCGCTGGCAGCCGTGGCTTGACGAGCTTAATGATCAGTTATCAGATGACACCGTGATATTGGTACCTTTGGCGCTGGAAAATTGGCAACAGCAAATAGAAGCACAGCAGTTTGCGCTAGTGCTTGGCCCGCAAGTGCAGTTTATAAAAATGAATACTATCAGATGGCGCTGGCTGGCTACCTTACAAACAGAGACGGCTCAATTAAATAGCAATGCGCAAAACGCTCGTGATAAAAGTTCTCGTGATAAAATTTTTAGCAATCAAGGATTTGATGCTGAGGGTATTAATGGGCAACAATCGCAAAATCAGCTATCGACGACAGTCACCCTCGCCAATGAATTTAATAAGCTAAATGAATATACGCCATTAAAACAGCCGAGTGCGATGGAAGAGGTCGCCAGTGCTTTATGGGTCGCTGCCGACAGTGATATTTATCGTTTGCAGGATTTGGAGCAACGTCATATTGCTGCCGTCGACACTGACGCATTTGGCGGTTATTTATTGGGCGCACATTTATTACAGAAAAATGGCATTACGCCAAATCACTATCAAACACAGTTTGTCGGTTATCCGATAGAGCGCACTTTGCATGCCTTGGCTAGTGGCAAAGTAGACGCTGCCATTACGCCGCTTTGTTTGATGGAGGATATGGCAAGGCGCGGTCAAATCAATGACAAGCAATACCGTCTCATTCATCCAGTCGCCACTGTATCCAGCTGCCACTCTTCAACGAAAATATATCCAAATTGGACACTGGCAGCGACCGAGCAAGCGCCAGATGCTTTGGTGCGCCAGATCAATCAACATCTATTTGGCAAGCGTCAATTAGAGCAGCGCTGGTTACCAGCAGAATCAAGTAGCGATGCTGAGCGCATCCTTTATGAGATGAATCGCCATCCCGCCCAAAAGCAGCTGAGCGCGCATATGATCGACTGGATAAAGGCGCATCGATTATGGATGGCTGTGATTATTTTGGTTGTCCTGATATCGACAGTAAATTATGCTTGGATGAGCTGGCTGGCATGGCGGCGGCAAAAAAAGATAGTGCGGCAAAATAGACTAATCCGTGATTATGATCAGCAGTTACACCAATCAGAGCGCTTTGCGGTCATCGGTGAGATGAGCGGTGCTATCGCTCATGAAATCAATCAGCCGCTGGCAACCATTCAAAATTATGCGCAAGGATTATTGATACGCAGTCAACATGCAAGGTTGTCTAAAAATGCTATCGACATAACGCCACTTGACAATGCGGCAACAGAGAATGCTCTACAGCAGATTGTCAATGAAACAGAACGCGTCGCTGCTGTGGTGACTAATATCCGCCGCTGGGCTGGACGGTCGCAAGCGAATGAAACTCGTGTCGATATCGCAGCTATCTATCAACAGTGCATCTTATTATTGGGTGAGCAAGCAGTAGGTGTCAATTTTTGGCTGGCAAGTGATTATCAGCATTTAACCTTGCCAAATTTATTATTAGATCAGTTACTGATAAATAGCATGACCAATGCTGCACAGCAAGGGGCGACCAATATCATGCTACGCTGTCAGGCAGAGAGGTATAATAATAAGCAATGGTTGGTATTGCATCTAAGCGATGACGCTGGCGGCTTTGATCAAACTCAGCTGAATAGGCAGCACCTACCAGAGAGCCTACCCAGTCAATATGCTACCCAGTCTACGAAAACAGACGGTCTAGGATTAGGACTGATGATATGTCAGCGCTTATGCAAGTCGCTGGGCGGTATGATGCAGCTAAACAATATTGATGTCGAGCATGAAATTGAGCAAGTTTACCAAGTAATGAGCAGCGAGCAGCACCGCTTTAAACGTAGCTTAAACGGTAAAATCCAACTGCTACAAACCAATGCTAACTATCAGCTGTCAAACACGGTGGGCGCACAAATATCTTTTTATCTGTCATTATCTTTAGCGAATAATGACGAAAAACTCTAATGAATATCAATAATGTATTTAGCCATAAGGTCACATATGACGTCTAATCAACTCTCAAATGAGCCTACGTGCTGGCAAGATGAAAGCAGTCATCTGTCTGACGATTTATCAGGCATTACGCCAGAATCGCTTATCATTCATATCATTGACGACGAAGAAAGTGTGCGCATGTCCTGTGATTTTTTGATTAGCAGCTTAGGGCTATCGACCCAAGTGTGGGCAAGTGCTCTGATATTTTTACAGCAAGTCAATATCTATCGTCCAGCAGTGATTGTGAGTGATTTGATGATGCCAGAGATGAGTGGTCAAGCGCTACAAGTGCACCTTAGTCAACAGGACAGCCCTATGGCATTGATAGCGCTAACGGGAAATGGCGAGATTGCTGATGCTGTCAATATGCTGAAGCAAGGTGCGGCTGACTATCTGGAAAAACCGATTAATAGCCGCCGGCTACAAGAAGCGCTTGCGCGTGCGCAAGACCTCACTCTAAAACGCGCCACGCTTTATGATATTAAAAATCTTTATGCGCAGCTGACCGATAAAGAAAAGCAGGTCGCCAATGAGTTACTGCAAGGCAATCTGAATAAAAATATCGCCAACCATTTAGATATATCGGTCCGCACGGTAGAGGTGCATCGCTCACAAGTGATGAAAAAAATGCAGTCACAACATGTCAGTGAGTTGATTCAAAAGTTAGTATTGCTTGATGCTTAAAAATTAAGACAGTCGTATCAATTAAAGCAGTCATAAAAAAACGCCTGATATTAAACAGACGTTCTATTTTTTCAAGAGTTGAAGAATTTTGCTAAGTTATTTAACTCAATATCAAGCTATCATCTTCGACTTTTTCGCCGCGAGTTTGCTCAAACATATCAAGTAAGTCATGTACAGTCATGCCTTGACGTTTATCGCCAGCCACATCTAATACCACTTGTCCTTGATGTAACATCACTGTTCTGGTGCCATGCGCCAATGCCTGCTGCATCGAGTGGGTAACCATCATCGTTGTAAGCTGATTGTCCGTTACAATTTTATCGGTCAATTCTAAAACGAAAGCAGCAGTCTTAGGGTCGAGGGCAGCAGTATGCTCATCAAGCAATAAAATTTTGGAAGGTTGCAATGAAGCCATCAATAGGCTAACAGCTTGACGTTGACCACCGGATAACAGACCCATACGGTCGGTCAGACGATTTTCTAGCCCCAATTTTAATACTGATAATTTTTCGCGAAATAAATCACGGTTATTTTGGTTGAGTGCAAAGCTCAAACCACGTTTGCCGCCGCGCTTATAAGCCAGCGCCATGTTTTCTTCGATGGTTAATGCTTCACAAGTCCCCGCCATCGGGTCTTGGAAGACACGAGCCACCCAATGGGCGCGTTGGTGCGCGGTCTTTTTGGTGACATCGATACCATTTAATAAGATTGAACCGCTATCGACGCGCGTGGTACCACTGACCGCATTTAAAAAGGTTGATTTACCCGCGCCATTGGTACCGATGACAGTGACAAATTCACCATCAGCGATGTTGAGATTGATACCGCGTAGGGCAGGGTTTTCAATGGGCGTTCCAGGATTAAAGGTCAACCGCAAATCTGTAGCTTGCATCATAATAATTATTCCTTATGGTTGCACATTGACATTAAGCCCGAACTTTACGACTTAAAAATTTATTTTTAGCTTTTGGCAATACCAAGGCAAATACGACGAGTAGCGCTGTAATCAAGTTTAAATCTTGCGGACCAAAACCAATACTACGGAGCGTATCGCTCGATAGCGCCACCTGAATAAATAGCTTGTACAGCACCGCACCGACGACCACGGCAAAGGTAATCAGCCAAATTCGCTTGGCAGGAATGATGGTTTCACCGATGATGACCGCTGCCAAACCGATGACAATGGTACCAATACCGATCGAGATATCTGCGCCACCTTGAGTCTGCACAAACAATGCACCTGCTAGAGCAATCAAACCATTAGAAATCGCCATACCAATGATGGTCATCCATGAGGTATTGATGCCTTGCGCCTGTGCCATGCGGAGGTTGGAACCCGTCGCCCGCATCGAAAGACCCGTTTCGGTACTATAGAACCAGTTTAAAAATAACATGGCAGCTATCACCACGACACCAATAATTAGACAGCGCATCCAATAACCGTTGCCATCAGTGACCAAGGTGCTAAAGACCGTGGTTTCACCCAATAATGGCAAGTTCGGCGCACCCATAATCCGTAAATTGATAGAATATAGTGCGACCATCACCAAGATACTGGCAAGTAGTTGCAGGATGCCAAGTTTGACGTGTAGCCATGCCGTAACAATACCAGCGACTGAACCTGCCAACATACCAAAAGCACAGGCAAGCCATGGGTTGACACCAGCGATGATAGAAATACCAGCGACAGCGCCACCTAGTGGAAAACTACCGTCAGCGGTCAAGTCGGGGAAGTCGAGGGTGCGAAATGAGATCAGCACACCAAGTGCTACTAGGCCATAAATCAGACCGCTTTCAAGTGCACCAAAAAAAGCAATTAAAGACATAAGAGATCAGTAAGTCATAACCAAGCGTTTAGCAACTAACGTTCTAATATCGATTCATAGAATGAGTGCGTGATATAGATCAGCGCTGTCTCATCTATACGTCAATTTTAGCTAAACGACTAAGCGGTGAATTTAACAGATTAAACAATCTGCGGTTAGGGTAAACCAAAACATGTCACGATCAACAGCTATCATAAGCTACCTAGGTTCAAAGCTTTGATTAAAAAAAGGGCAAATTTAGAAATGACGCAAATACTTTATATTTAATCAATGTGGTTTAAATAAGAAGCCCAGCCTACTGATTCATAGCTGGGTTTCTGATGTTAAACATTTAGCCTCATCGCATAAAGGTAGATGACGGCTGACACCAAATCCATCAAACTCGATATCTACCTTATGATAGCTGTAATGAGCTAGCTATAAAAGTGCGTTATTCTACCACTTCTTTTGCTTTATCGATAACCGCTTGTGACAAAGTAATGCCTTCTTCTTTGGCATGCTTTGGACTAACGTATAGATCCAACATTTGCGGGGTGTAGACAGGAATAGCGCCTGCTTTTTCACCATTTAAAATACGTACCACGATTTTGCCTGTTTCGCGACCAAGCTCGTAGTAATTCACGCCCAATGCAGCAACGGCACCACGCTCAACTGAGCTAGTGTCAGACGCAATCAGTGGGATTTTGCTCTCTTTAGCGACTTGATATAGTGATTCGTAAGCCGATACGACGTTATTATCGGTTGAGGTATAGATCATATCGACCTTACCTTCGAGGCTACGTGCTGCCATCGCAATATCAGTACTACGCTGGGCAGGCGCTTCGAGTACATTGATACCTAGTGGTGTCAGTTTTTCTTTTAAGTTTTTCAAGATAATCGTTGAGTTGACTTCGCCTGGGCTATAAACATAGCCGACATTCTTCAGGCTCGGGATGATTTGACGCATCAATTCAATTTGTGGCTCATAAGGCAGGGCATCAGAGCCGCCAGTGACATTGGTGCCAGAGCCATCTAGTTTGGTCACTAGTTTGGCGGCAACTGGGTCAGTGACTGCTGAGAATACTAAAGGGATACTGCTAGTAGCAGCAGCTACTGACTGCGCTGATGGAGTACCAATCGCAACGATAACGTCTGAATTGTCTGCGACGAATTGCTTAGCAATCTGTCCAGCAGTGGCAGTGTTACCCTGTGCGCTTTGGAAATTAACCTTTAAATTTTCACCATCCTTAAAGCCTGCTTCATTAAGCTCGTCGATAACGCCCTTACGGACGTCATCAAGCGCTGGATGTTCGACGATAGCTGTGATTGCGACAGTCTTCATAGCCGTGGCTGCATCGCCAGTCGCAGCTGTATCAGTGGTGCTGGTATCTTGTGCTGATTGATTACAGCCAGTCAAGATGGCAGTACAAACGCCACCTAATAATAGTGCTTTACTAAAGTTAAAATGACCAAAACGATTTTGATACAACATGGGTCTCACTCCTGAAAATAATAATGTGTCCGTACATTATTTAATTTATAGATAAAAGGTATAGATGGATAAAGGGTAAAGCGAGCCATCTATATAGAAGGCTAAATGTTATTTTTCAGTGCTACTTGTCAAAACTATTTATCCGTATTATTTATCCGCACTCTGCGCTTGTTTGTCGATATTAATGGCATTTTTTAGCAGCTCATCAGTCAGGCTGAAGCCTTGCTCAGCCGCATGTTTCGGGCTTGCATATAAGGTTAAAGTATTCATCACTTCAGGCTTAACGCTACTAACTGCTTCGCCATTTAAAACACGATACACCATTTTGCCTGTGGTACGACCAAAGTCATAATCATTGACACCAAGTGCCGCAGTTGCACCACGTCGCACACTGAACTCGTCTGAGGCAATGACAGGAATATCAAGCTCATTGGCAGCACCTGCCATCGCTTCAAAGGCGGATACCACATTATTATCTAGTGAGGTATAAATCACATCAACACGACCAGCAAGGCTACGAGTCGCCATCGCCACATCCGTTGGGCGATTGGCGGTTACGTCTAATATCTTAAGCCCACGCGCAGGCGCAGCTTTTTTTAGTTGATTGAGTACCACCACCGAATTGACCTCACCTGGACTATAAACATAGCCAATGGTTTTTGCATTAGGCGCAATTTTTTGAATATTGTCCAGTTGCGGCTCGATAGGTAGCTCACTAGACAGTCCTGTCACATTAGATTGGATAGGCGTATTGTTCTCATTAATGAGCTTTGCCGCGACAGGGTCTGAAATAGCCGTATAAATAACCGGAATCGTCTTAGTTGACGCAACGATAGACTGAGCTGATGGCGTCGAGATTGCCACGATGGCATCTGGATTGTCTCCTGCAAACTGCTTCGCAATCTGACCTGCTGTCGCTGTATTGCCTTGAGCACTTTGAAAATTAATGGTTAGATTTTGGCCTTCAACATAGCCATTATCTGCCAACTCATCAATAATGCCGCGACGCATCGCATCTAACGAAGGATGTTCGACGATTTGAGTGATGGCTAATGTCTTGGCAGGCTTGTCAGAATCTGCGGCGGCACTTGTATCTGTCGTTGCAGCAGTGTCGGTCGTGTTTGAGCAGCCAATTAATCCAAGCGCGGCGCTCATAGCAGCACCGAATAGGCTGAAGCGTAAAGTAGTAGCAAAGGTCATTTTATTGGGGCTCATAGGTTAGAGAGTGCAGGTTACCCGAGTCAATGTTATGTGCATGCTGAGATAACGGGCTAACATCAAAGTAATCAATCCATTGATCATTACGTCCATATTATGACAGTAATGTAACTTATGGCAATAAGAAATTAAAACGCGTTTGTCATTACCTCTGTAAAGAACGTACTGAATCAATATTCATCGATATTATCTTCTATATAAGCACTGATTTTGGCGATTGACCAGCGATAGTTTTGGGACAATAAAAAAGATGCCCAGCTGGACATCTTTTTTGTTTGTTGAGTAAGCCTAACTATTAAGCAAGCACATCGCCAATCACGCAGTTGTCAGGTAAAGTAACCACTGTCAGCTGAGTTTTTGGATTGCCAGTTGATAGCACCATACCTTCTGAGACACCAAACTTCATCTTACGCGGGGCAAGATTGGTCACGCAAATGACCTTTTTATCTAGCAATTGCTCAGGCTCATAGAACTTACGGATGCCGCTAAACACATTGCGCGGTTTGTCTTCGCCAACGTCCAAGGTAAATTGTAAAAGCTTATCTGCGCCTTCGACATGATTGCAGGCTAGAACGTGAGCGACTTTCATCTCAACTTTGGCAAAGTCTTCGATGCCGATATAGTCAGTTTGCTCAGTATTTGTCTCAGCATCTATATCAGTAGCAGCTTCTTTTGCTGGCTTATTATCTTTTTTAGCAACGGCTTTGCTAGCCACAGGAGCAGCAGCTTGAGCCAAAGATTCTTTTGAGGCCTCAACCATCGCGGCAACGTCTTTTTCTTCTATACGCTGCATCAAAGGCTTGAACTTATTGATCTTGTGCCCCAGTAGCCACTCATTACGGCTGGCAAAGCTTAAGTCGTCAATGTTCAAAAACGCTTTGGCATTGGCGGTTAGCTCAGGCAATACTGGCGCAAGGTAGACCATCAATTGACGGAAGATATTAATCGCGACCGAGCAAACATCTTGAACTTCTTGCTCTGCGCCTTCAACCTTAGCAAGTGCCCATGGTTTTTTCTCATCGATATATTCATTGGCTTTATCAGCACATTGCATAATCAAACGCATGGCACGCGAAAACTCACGGTTCTCGTAAGCGGCAGCAATCTCATCGCCCGTTTTGGTAATATCTTCTAATAAACTTGGCTCAGCGCAGACTTCTGTGAGCATGCCGTCGTACTTTTTGACCAAGAATCCAGCACTGCGGCTAGCGATATTGACCACTTTACCAACCAAGTCAGAGTTAACCTTTTGCATGAAATCTTCTAAATCAAGGTTGATATCTTCGACTTTATCAGACAATTTACTAGCAAAATAATAACGCAGGTATTCAGGATGTAAGTGATCAGCATACGTTTCGGCTTTAATAAAAGTACCGCGTGACTTACTCATTTTTTCGCCATTGACCATCAAGAAGCCATGAGCAAAAACACCCGTTGGTGTACGGAACTCACTACCAGCAAGCATAGCAGGCCAAAATAGCGCATGGAAATAAACGATGTCTTTACCGATGAAGTGATACACCTCGGTTTTATGCTCGTTTTCTTGCATCCAATAACGGTCGAAATCAAGCGCCTCGTCTGTACCTGCGCGCTTATCGCATAGGTTTTTGAAACTCGCCATGTAACCGACTGGCGCATCTAGCCATACATAAAAATATTTGTCTGGCTCATCGCTTGGGGTATTTGGAATCTGAAAACCAAAGTAGGGCGCATCACGGGAAATGTCCCACGTTGCCAGACCTGCTTCAAACCATTCTTGTAGTTTATTGGCGACCGATGTTTGCAAGCGATTGTCACTACGCGTCCAATCTTTTAAGAATTGCTCAAATTCAGGCAAATTAAAGAAGTAGTGCTTGGAGGTTTTTAGAATAGGCGTGGCATCTGATAACGTTGAATGCGGGTCTTTAAGATCCGTTGCATCATAGGTCGTACCGCAAACTTCACAGTTATCGCCGTATTGGTCTGCCGCTGCGCATTCAGGGCAAGTACCCTTGACAAAACGATCGGCTAAAAATAGCTGTTTTTCAGGGTCAAATAATTGTTCGACATCTTTTGTACTGATATGCCCAGCATCATTCAAGCGACGATAAATCAGCTCAGAAAAATGCTTGTTTTCTTCTGAGTGCGTGGAGTGATAATTGTCAAAGTTAATCAAAAATTTGGCAAAATCTGCTTCATGCGACGCTTTCACCGCGGCAATTTGTTCCTCCGGTGTGACGCCATTGGCTTCTGCTTTGAGCATGATTGCCGTACCGTGTGCATCGTCTGCGCAGACATAAGTGACCTGATGGCCTTGCGCTTTCATGGCACGTGCCCAAATGTCGGTCTGAATATATTCTACAAGATGCCCCAAATGGATATGGCCATTGGCGTAGGGCAGCGCACTGGTTACTAGAATCTCACGCACTTTTATCACCTATATTTTTATATAAACGGGTTGGTTATCAAACGTCTTAAGCGGTTTTGAGCTATTAGACGCGATACTATTAATATCAAACTATCAATGCTAAAACGTATTAAGCAAATAAAAATTTAAAAAAGTGTGCCTATGATACCGTAATTCGGCCAAATTTGTGACATTACCTGAGTAATTAATATAGTCGCTAATAAAGCGATTAACTCTATACGGTATATAGAGTGTCAATCAATTATGAGAGATAAATAGTCGGTTGTATTTAGAGGTAGTAATGAGAAAGCATGCATAAAAAACCCACCAAGCAATCGCTCAGTGGGCTCTTTGGTATCAAGCAATAATCGTTAAATTTAATTATCTTTAAGGTTTAATAAATGCCTCATTCTAGGATATTAGAACGAGCCAAATATCGTCCCTAAAATGATAACGGCGACCACAGCAATAAGTGGAATCACCATCGTTACCATGGCGACGTTTAGATAGGACTGCTTATGGGTCAAACCACAAATCGCAAGTAAGGTGATGACCGCACCACTATGCGGTAGCGTATCCAAACCACCTGCTGCCATCACAGCAACACGGTGCATCAATTCTGGGTCAATACCCGCTGCGACCGCCATTCTTAAATAGTCTTCACCCAACGTCGATAACGCGATACTCAAACCACCAGACGATGAGCCAGTAATACCAGCCAGCGTAGTCATCGCCACCGCTTCTGAGATTAAAGGATTGTCAGGTGTTAGATTTAAAATACTATCACGAATGATGAGGAAGCCTGCTAGCGAGGCGATAACCGCGCCGTAGCCAACTTCTGAGGCAGTATTAAAAATCGGCAGCATCGAATCATAAGTACCACGGTTGATGGTTTTTTGCAGATTATTCCAATGACCGATACGTAGCAAAATTAACACCGCACAGGCCACGACTAACGAGATGATTATTGACCATAAACCCAGTGAGCCTGCGATATTTAGATCAGGAAACTGAGCTTGTAAGCCGCTAAAATCCACTGATGGAAAGACAGTGTAAGTTAATAGAGCATTCAAGCCAATGACCAACACCAGTGGAATCATAGCAATAGTAAATGAGGTGTGATGCGTATTTAATACCTCAGTTTCTTTTTTGGCTGCGCCAACGCCGCCCACATCCTCTTCGTCATGCTGACCATAGCCTTCGCCTGCTGCATTGGCTTTTCTGGCGCGTGATTGTAGCCATAACCAACCGCAAATAAACATGATGGTGCCGCCGATAATACCCAAGATAGGCGCGGCAAAAACGTTGGTATTATAGTAAGGAATCGGAATGGCGTTTTGAATGGCAGGCGTACCTGGCAATGCCGTCATCGTAAAGGTGAATGAGCCTAAGGCAATCGCTGCCGGAATCAAGCGCTTAGGAATATCAGCGGCTTTAAACAAGTCTTTGGCGATTGGGTAAATAGCAAATGCCACCACAAATAACGAAACGCCACCATAGGTTAAAATGGCACAAACTAAGATAACTGCTAAGATGGCTTTGCTGGCACCAAGCTTTTCGACCACGGTTTTGGCAATCGCGGTCGCCGCACCAGAGTCTGCCATCAAACGCCCAAATAGTGCACCCAGCAAGAATATAGGGAAAAACTTAAGTAAAAATCCACTCAATGCGCCCATAAACACATCGGTATAAGCAGGAATCGTGCTTAAAAAATCACCTGATAATAGTACGGCTAATGTCGCCATAATCGGTGCTAATATCAACACTGAATAACCGCGATAAGCAAAAAACATCAGTAATAATAAAGTAATGACAATAGCAAAGGTACTAAACATGATCGCCCTCCTTGGCAAAGTTCAATCAGCGAGTATGCAGAGCATAGTGATATCGGTCAATAAAATTATTTAAAATAGGCAATATTTGATATTTTATTAAACATAAATTCTGTCTTAATGAGATATTGCCCCATCATATATACCGCTACTGCGCTGGCTTGTATATTCCTATGGTTATTCTCTTCTCGCTACGAGAATAATATGGTAAGTTAGCACAAGATTTTTAATTATGATATATCGATAGAAACTGTATTAATATAAATATGGAAATATTGAGTGATGTCACCCACTCATAATCATTGATGATAGAAGTTAATAACAAAAAATAGACTTGCAAGGAGATAAGCATGAGTCAATCAAAAGTATATAGCAGTGCCGAAGAAGCGCTAAAAGGTATCGTCAGCGATGGACAAACCCTCGCTATTGGTGGTTTTGGTCTGTGCGGTATTCCTGAAGCGCTCATCGAAGCGTTACGTGATAGTGGTGTTAAAGGGTTAACTTGCATCAGTAATAACGCAGGCGTCGATGATTTTGGCTTAGGGTTGCTATTACAAACGCGCCAGATTAAAAAAATGATTTCATCCTATGTCGGTGAAAATAAAGAATTTGAGCGTCAATACTTGGCAGGCGAGTTAGAAGTTGAATTAACGCCGCAAGGGACGTTAGCGGAAAAACTACGTTCGGGCGGTGCTGGTATTCCTGCGTTTTACACCGCCACTGGCGTTGGCACACTGGTCGCTGAAGGCAAAGAAACCCGTGATTTTGACGGTCGTACTTATATACTTGAGCATTCATTGCGCGCTGATGTGTCATTAATCAAAGCGCAAAAAGCGGACAAAGCGGGTAATTTAATTTTTAACAAGACGGCGCGTAACTTTAATCCAGATTGCGCCATGGCAGGCAAAATTACCATTGTCGAAGTCGAAGAAATCGTAGAGACAGGTACGTTTGATCCTGATGACGTGCATCTGCCGGGTATCTTTGTGCAGCGTATCGTCTTGAATAGTAATCCTGAAAAGCGTATTGAAAAGACTACGACTAAAGCAGTCGAAAGCGCTTAGTTACAGGCTTTATAGAATTTTTTAAAGTGTTAAATTAATAATAGAATATTGTAATACTATTCCTAAAAATTTGAGTAGCAAGGAAAACGAGTGAAAGTGCTACATTTAGTAGACTAAGCGAGTTTGACACCGCTCATCATATTTTTTGGGGTCGTTATAAAAATAAGGAAGTTATCATGGCATGGACAAGAGAGCAGATGGCACAGCGTGCCGCACAAGAGCTACAAGACGGCTATTATGTCAACTTAGGCATTGGGCTACCAACCCTAGTCGCCAATTATATCCCTAAAGATGTCGATGTTTGGCTACAGTCTGAAAATGGTCTATTAGGTATCGGCGAGTTTCCAACGGCAGAAAATGTCGATGCAGATTTGATTAATGCGGGTAAACAAACCGTCACTGCCGAAGCGGGTGCCAGTTATTTTAGTAGCTCAGAGTCGTTTGCGATGATTCGCGGCGGTCATGTTAATCTGGCGATATTGGGTGCGATGGAAGTGTCAGAAAAAGGCGATTTAGCCAACTGGATGATTCCCAAAAAAATGGTCAAAGGCATGGGCGGTGCGATGGATTTGGTTGCTGGCGTGCAGCGCGTGATTGTCTTGATGGAACAGGTCAATAAACACGGCGAGCCAAAAATCCTTGCCAATTGCGAGCTACCATTGACGGGCAAAGGGGTGGTCGACCGTATTATTACCGAACTTGCTGTACTAGACGTCACTGACAACGGTTTAAAGCTAGTTGAGCTGGCAGAAGGTGTTAGCTTTGATGAGCTACAAGAAAAAACGCCAGTGAGCATTGCTCAATAAGCTTGTTAGATATATTTGGCACAAACCTCTAAAAAACCTATTTGATAATGGACTATAAAATATGGCGACCACATTACAACAAGATTTGACTGGCAAGGTGGCATTGGTCACCGGCGCTGCCAGCGGTATCGGACGTGATATCGCTGAAACTTATGCCAAAGCAGGCGCAGCGGTTGGTATTGCAGATATTAATATTGAAGCGGCTCAGAAAACCGTTGATGCTATTGAAGCGGCAGGCGGACGCGCATTTGCCATTGCCATGGATGTGACTTCAGAGGAGGCGGTAAATGCTGGTGTGCAGCAGCTTGTCGATACCTTTGGTGCTATTGATATTCTCGTCTCCAATGCTGGTATTCAGATCATCAATCCGATTCATAAAATGGCGTTTGAGGATTGGAAAAAAATGCTTGCCATTCATTTGGATGGGGCATTTTTGACCACCAAAGCGGCGATACAGCATATGTATAAAGATGACAAAGGCGGTACCGTCATCTATATGGGCTCAGTACACTCGCACGAAGCCTCACTTTATAAAGCGCCTTACGTCACAGCGAAACATGGGTTACTTGGGCTGTGCCGTGTATTGGCCAAAGAAGGCGCTGAGCATAATGTACGCGCGCATGTGATTTGCCCAGGGTTTGTTAAAACGCCATTGGTCGAAAAGCAAATTCCGCAACAAGCGGCTGAAAAAGGCATCAGTGAAGAATCTGTAGTCAATGATATTATGTTGGTCAATACGGTAGACAAAGAATTCACGACCGTCGATGATATTGCCCAATTGGCATTGTTTTTAGCAGCATTCCCGAGCAATGTATTTACAGGTCAGTCTATCGTTGCCAGTCACGGTTGGTTTATGAATTAACTGAGTGGTGAATTAATGGGTTTGCGGGTTGTTTGATTGGTTTAAGAATCATGGGCTTGCTAATAAAAGACCAATCCATTAGCATCTAGTTTTATATTAATTTGAGCCAATTAGATTGGCTCTTTTTTATGAGCGCTTGAATACCGTTTCGGGTCGCACGGAGTAAGTATAATGAATGATAAGGATTTTGCAAAAACGCTTGCAGCAAAATTAAGCCGTGCTATCGAGCAACAGCAGTTTGAGCAATCAATCAATCAACTTCAAAATTTGCGCCCGATTGATATTGCCGATGTTCTGGCACTCATGGAGCCAAATCTTGCGTGGCAGCTACTTGAGCATCTGCCCAATCGTTCTACCGTGTTCTCCTATTTAGAAACGGATATTCAGGTTGCACTTGCCTATGTATTTCCTCGGGCTATATTAGCAAAGATAATAGGCGAGATGCCTGCGGATGAGCGCGCAGATTTATATAAGCGCCTCAGTCAAGATCAACGTGATGCCTTGTTGCCCGCATTGGCACAGGCACAACGTGAAGATATTCGTAAGTTATCTGCCTATGAGGAGCGCACTGCTGGTGCGTTGATGACGTCTGATTATGCGACTTTAGCTGCTCATATGACTGTCTCTGAAGCATTGGCAGCACTGCGCCTAGAAGCACCTGATGCCGAAACTATTTATCATGCTTATGTGATTGATGATGAGCGTAAATTATTAGGCGTTGTCTCTTTACGAGTACTTATTTTAGCGGCTCCTGAACAGCTGATTAATGACATTATGATGAGTACAGTAGTGTCTTGTAATGTCAATGATGATCAAGAAGACGTTGCGAAAGTCGTGGCTCGCTATGATTTAATTGCGCTGCCTATTACCGATGATAGTGGTGCTTTGGTCGGTATTGTTACCCACGATGATGCGATGGATGTGGTGAGTGATGAGGCAACCGATGATTTCCATAAGTCGGGAGGTGTCTCGACCATGGTTGGCAAATTAAAAGACGTCAGCGTTCGGGTGTTATACCGTAAGCGGGTCTTTTGGTTAGTGTTCTTAGTATTTGGTAACTTGCTCTCAGGCTTTAGTATTGCAAAATTTGAAGATGTGATTGCCGCCAATTTGGTATTGGTGTTCTTTTTACCTTTATTGGTCGACAGTGGCGGTAACGCTGGCTCGCAGTCAGCGACCTTGATGGTGCGAGCTTTGGCGACTGGCGATGTGGTCATGCGTGACTGGTTTTCGTTATTGGGTCGAGAGGCGGTGGTTGCGTTGATGCTTGGGGCGACGATGGCGGTGGCTATCTCAATCATCGGTTATGTACGTGGTGATGCAGTGGTGTCGTTAGTGCTGGCACTGAGTATGATGTCGGTGGTGATGATTGGTTGTGTGATTGGTATGAGCTTACCTTTTGTGCTTAATAAATTAGGTTTTGACCCTGCCACTGCCAGCGCGCCTTTGATTACCTCTGTCTGTGATGCCTCGGGGGTACTTATTTATTTGTTTATTGCTTCACAGTTTTTGTCTATCGGTTAACGCTGCTATAAAGCCTAGTCCCACTAGCGTTGTGGTTTTTTTATAGTGTTAATTCAGCTACACTGTCACTATAAAAGGTCTGGCTAACACGCTCACGAGCGGTATTGTTCACGACAGTATTCACTGAGTTTTTGCCATGCCCACTCACTTGTATAGGCAGTAATAGTCGCTATGTTTAACTTTATGAAGAAAACCTCCACCAAAAAATCAGAAACACCAGAGCAGCGAGCAGAGCGCGATAGTGCCGTGGACAAGGTGCTGCTTGGTTATGAGGTAGGTACTGTCAGTATTGCCACCATGGTAACGGGGCTTGAGCGTGATGGTGACCAGCTCACCTTAGACTTGCGTCTACCCGTAAATAGTAATCCTGAAATTATCCAACAAGAACTTGGGCAACTGTTACATCCGCACGGGATCAAGACTATTCATATGAATGTTCGTCTGCCCGCACCGACGAAAGGCTCGGGGTCAAGTCTGCCAAAAGCAATGCCAAAAACCACTAATGCCATGGACAATCAACATAAACCAGCGGCAAATGCTGATAGCAATACTACTGTTGAACCACCAATTACCAAAGCCGCGCCGACACAAGCGTCACTCGCCGCGCATCCGCGTATTCGTCATATTATCGTCGTGGCGTCGGGTAAAGGCGGTGTTGGTAAATCCACTACTACGGTCAACATTGCTTTGGCATTACAAAAGCTAGGCAACCGTGTTGGCGTACTGGATGCCGATATTTATGGTCCTAGTATGCCAACGATGCTGGGCGTCGATAATGTCAAACCTGAGCTGGAAAACGAGCAGTTTGTTCCTATCAATGCGCACGGCATGGCAATGCTATCGATTGGTAGCTTGCTCGATGGTGACAATACTCCTGTCGCATGGCGCGGACCAAAAGCCACTGGTGCGCTGATGCAGCTGTATAATCAAACCAACTGGCCGCAGCTAGATTACTTAGTGATTGATATGCCACCGGGTACGGGCGATATTCAGTTGACACTAGCGCAGCGTATTCCCGTAACGGGTGCCGTGATTGTCACGACGCCGCAGCATATTGCCTTACTTGATGCGCAAAAAGGCATTGAGATGTTTAACAAAACCAATATCCCAGTACTCGGTGTGGTCGAAAACATGGCACTGCATACCTGTAGTAACTGTAATCATACTGAAGCTATCTTTGGTACAGGCGGCGGTGAAAAAATCGCTGAGCAATATCAGGTGCCGCTGTTAGGTCAGTTGCCATTGGCGAGCGGTATTCGTGCACAAGTGGATAAAGGTGAGCCGAGCGTATTAGCCGATGATGAGTTTGCGCCGTACTATCTTAGCATTGCTAAAAATATCGAAGCCACTATTAATAAATTCGCTAAGCCTGTCAATGATAAGCGTATTTTTTAATAGTAGTTCTTAGTGATAGTGGAACAGCTTAAGTAGAAAATCGTTAAAGAACTTATATTTTTAACAAGGGAATATTGTGAGCCTATCTATTTATCAATGTCATTTAGACGATATTCCCAAACAGTATAGGTGACTGAAATTATTGCGTCCGCCGATATATGTGGTTGAGCTCTCAAACAATCAACTGATGGCCATTTGCTACTCTAAAGATGGGAGTAGCAAACGGCATCAGAAAATGTGACAGAAAGGTTGGCAGATGGATTGACCAGCATTGAAGTTAAGATGATAACAGCAGCGTTTTTTTTGGCTTCAGGACAGGCAAAAAGAAGAGTGATACATACCACAGTCAGCTATCAAGGACAGATAGTAGCTGTAAATAAACAGTAGCTGTAAATGAATAATACCTTTAGAAAAATTTGGCTAGGATGCTTTAATCATGAATCAAAATCGCAATGAGCAAGATCAGCAACAACTATCTACCAGCAGTAAGCCAGTTGTTCTCAATGAGCTAATTAAAAACGGTCAGCCTACTTTTGGCATCTTTGCTCACGTTAAAAATATCAATTATTTGGACTATCACAGCCATCTAGTCTCACAAAAAACCTTACCAAACTGGCGCAAAGAGTTAAAAGTCAATCAATTTTGCTTTATTCAAATTATCCAGCCGCCTTATCGGGTTTGTCTGGCATTGGCAACGATTAAGTTGGCAACCAGTGCCTTTGTTTATCTTTATAACGATGAGACTGAGCAGCTAGAGGTTTGTGAAGCATTGCAGCCGTTGACACGGCAAACACAGTTAGAAGGCGATTGCTATCAAGGGCAAATGGCATTTACCCATAGTAGTCTCACATTAACATTGGATTTTACGCCTTCACAAATCGCAGTAGCATTGGACAGTAAACACATTACGCTTGATGCGACGCTACAGCGGCAAGCAGCGCCATTAGCAGTCTGCACACCAACGGGCAGGCGTGGCTGGACCTTTACTCAAAAAGAACCGTTAACTGCTCTTTCTGGTCACTTGCTTATTAAAGCCCATTCAAAATTTAACACTGATGCTCAAACCAAACAAATCCACTTTTCCAAAACGACTATCGCCAATCTCGATTGGACGCTTGGCTATATGCGCCACAAGACCAATTGGTTTTGGAGTTGTATCAATAGCTATTTGCCAGATGGTCGTCATTTTGCCCTAAATCTAGCGATGGGCGTCAATGAGACCGGTGTTAGCGAAAATGCGTGCTGGGTGGATGGGCAGATTTATTATTTACCGCCTGTGATGTTTGTCCGTGATGGTTTAAGTTTGCCAGCTAATGAGCAAGATGATAATGCTAAAACCATAAATAATACGCGACAGCCTTGGCGCATCTATCATCAAAACCTAGGCTGGAGCAATGTTGATATTGACTTAACCTTCACGCCGATAACCGTTTATAAAAAGACGGATAACTTTGGTGTGCTTGCCAGTATATTTGAGCAATGGCTTGGCTTTTATAGTGGTGAGATTCGTCTAAAAGATGACGTTATTAAAATCGATAAGACAATGGGCTTAGCAGAAGATCATTTCGCTAAATGGTAGGCGGTTGTCGTATTGATTGTAGATTTATATTAAACGCAGGCAAGCCTATAAATTAAGCGCTCAATTCCGTATAATCGTCGCTATCAAAATACCGTTCATATCGTAAATTTTATTTTATAGCTGCTAAGGAACAACAATGTCTATCAAGTCTGACCGCTGGATTCGTAAAATGGCTGAAGAACACGGCATGATTGAGCCGTTTGAAGCGGGCCAAGTACGTTTTAATGATGCAGGCGAGCGTTTGGTTAGCTACGGTACGTCAAGCTATGGTTATGATGTACGCTGCGCGCCTGAATTTAAAGTTTTTACCAATGTTCATTCAGTGATTGTAGATCCAAAAAACTTTGATGAAAAAAGCTTTATTGATGTCATCGGTGACGAGTGCATTATTCCACCAAACTCGTTTGCGCTAGCACGCACCATGGAATATTTCCGCATTCCACGCGATGTATTGACGATCTGTCTTGGTAAATCAACGTATGCCCGTTGCGGAATTATCGTCAACGTGACGCCGCTGGAGCCTGAGTGGGAAGGGCATGTGACTTTGGAATTTAGTAACACCACCAATCTACCAGCGCGTATTTACGCAGGCGAAGGGGTGGCACAAATGCTATTTTTCCAAAGTGATGCTGATGACGTATGTGAAACCAGCTATAAAGATCGCGGCGGTAAGTATCAAGGTCAACGTGGCGTGACATTGCCAAGAACCTAGTAATTTTATATGCTAACTGAAAATGTAAAACGATAAATCTTCTAGATTAATTATAAAAAGGCTGACCGTATATAATACGATCAGCCTTTTTTATACCGAAAAATTGACTATTTCAATACTTTTAAACCTGCTTTATTATCACGTTTGGCTTTAGGTGTCGCAGTAGGGCTCTTCTGTGAGCTTACTATCGCATCATCTTGAGGTTGATAGTTGTCATATTCATTGGGGTCAAAAAACATCCCTTGCGAGTTTTCTTTTGCATAAATACCTAATACCGATGTCATAGGTACCCAAATCTCTTGTGACACGCCGCCAAAACGCGCACTAAAATGAATATAATCACTTTCCATACTCATATTACCAGTCGCACGGCTGGCAATATTCAATACGATACGACCATCTTGCACGTGTTCCCTTGGAATCTGTACGTTTTCGGCAGTGGCATCAACCATCAGGTAAGGCGTTAGTTGATTGTCTTCTATCCACTGATAAAGCGCGCGCACCATATAGGGACGTGTTGGGGTAATAGAGGTGGTTTCGCTCATCTAAGGGTTTCCTATACTGATAATTTGAATATAATAACTTAAAGGTATTTTTTTGTTTTCTATTTTAAGACAGCGGTTAAGCATTGTCTAGGGTGTGTCCTACTCTTGCAAATGGTGATAAAAATTGCAGCCAAACAAGAAAAATAGTACTGATAATATCGAAATATAAGCGAGTTATTTGACACAGTTTGACAAAGATTTAGTCATTTTTATCCCATTTAAGGTTTAATGCTCAGATTGAGGATACACCCTAATTAACGCACACTTTTTTGAAAGCTAGTACGCTCAAAGACCCGCTGTTGATAATCAAATAAAGGGCGACTAATCGCACGTGGCAGCTCAATTCCCATTTCTTCAAGTCGCCATAACAAAGGTGCTAACAATACATCACACCAGCCAAACTCGTCTGCCATAAAATAAGGTTTATGAGCAAACAGTGGTGACAACGTAATCAAAGAATCGCTTAACTGTTTTTTCGCAATAGCAGCTTGTGCTTTATTAAAGCTATTAGGGTGCATGAGTAGACGCTTACCGAGTACCAGCCAATCATGCTGAATACGCCAAGCCAGCTGGCGAAATTGGGCACGCTCTTGCGGGGTATCTGGCAGTAGCTTGTTTGTATGGTAACGCTCTTCAAGATACTCAAAGATAACGTTGATCTCATACAGTGCGATTTCACGTTGTTGCAGAACAGGTAAGGTGTGATAGGGATTCAGCTCGGTTAAATCTTCAGGCCGTTCAGAGTGCAAGCGTGATAGATAATAGGCAAGCTTTTTTTCCTCAAGTAATAGGCGCACTACATGACTGTCGTAGCCGTCATCAGCGTATAAAATCAGCTGACTACTTGGAATGTCGTTCGCATCAATCATGAAAGCCTAATGTTAATAGTAAAGCCTATCATCGTAAACAAAGTTGTCCTGATTATCAAGGCAAGGTACGTAAACATTGCGGGTGAGCCTTGTTTTAAATAATGGTCCAGTGTTTTATGGTCTTTTAAGAGACAAAAAAAGGCACTACCAGAGTAGTGCCTTTTTTTCGATAAAAATATATTTTTTAATACTTAATTATTTTACATCTTTCCAGAACTCTTTGTTCAATAAGTAAACTGGAATGAGTAATACTAATAAGAATAAAATCACAAAGAAGCCAATCACTTGACGGTCATGACGGTTAGGCTCTGCCATCCACGCCATAAAGTTAACCAAATCACCCACTTCGGATTCAAACTCTTCAGCACTCAGCTCTTCTTGCATATTATGCAATACATGAGGCATCGCCGCATTGGCAAGTACTAAGTTATTGGCACCCCAAGGACGGCTTGGGTCTTCATAAAACGATAACAGGTAAGTATATACCCAGTCATCGCCACGTAGTCTGGTCTCAAGTGATAGATCAGGAGGCGCTGCGCCAAACCATGATGCTTGTACTTCAGGATCAATTTCAGCATTGATATGATCACCGATTTGATCGGTGGTGACCATCAAATACTTTTCGACCAACTCAGGTGGTATCTCTAAATCTTTAGCAATGCGCGAGTGACGAACATACTGGGCAGAGTGACAACCAGCACAGTAGTTCATAAAGATTTTCGCACCGTTTTGTAGCGAGCCCTTATTGGTAAAATCAATAGGGGCAGTACTACAAGCTAAATGTTCTTCAACACCCTCAGCATTGGTGAATGTACCACATCCACCGCCACCAGCTGCCAGTGCAGTACCAGCCGTCAAGGTTAATGCCGCGCCTAAGCCTAGACCCGCTAGGGATTTAATTAGCGTGTTCATTAGTGACCTCCGGTAACGCGTTCTGGTGGCTGTTTACACTTCTCAATAGAGGTATAAATTGGCATCAGTAAGAAAAACAAGAAATACAAGACAGTGAAGATACGAGCCATCAATGTTGCTGTTGGTGTCGTTGGCGTCGCGCCTAAGTAACCTAAAACTAAGAAACTAATCGCAAACACGGTTAAAGCAATTTTAGATAAAATGCCTTTATAACGTATAGAGCGTACAGGCGATCTGTCTAGCCATGGTATCAAGAATAGTACGGCAATCGCACCACCCATCGCAATCACACCACCCAACTTGTCAGGAACCGCACGTAAAATGGCATAGAATGGCGTGTAATACCATACTGGTGCAATGTGTGCTGGTGTTTTCAATGAATTCGCTGTCTCAAAGTTTGGTGGCTCAAGGAAGAATCCGCCGCCTTCTGGGAAGAAGAATACCACTGCAAAGAACAAGATAAAGAAGACCACGATACCAATCATATCGTGTACTGTGTAGTACGGATGGAATTCAATACCATCTAACGGCACACCATTTTTATCTTTTAGCTTCTTGATATCAATACCATCAGGGTTGTTCGAACCCACATGGTGTAGCGCCACAATATGCATGAATACTAAGCCCACAAGTACGAGCGGGATAGCAACCACATGTAGAGCAAAGAAGCGGTTTAGGGTGATACCTGAGATAATATAATCACCACGTACCCATTCTGCAAGCCCATCACCAATCACAGGTAGAGCAGCAGGAAGGTTCAAGATAACCTGTGCACCCCAAAATGACATGTTGCCCCAAGGAAGTAGGTAACCGAAGAAACCTTCTGCCATCAATGCTAAGTAAATACCCATACCGATGAGCCAAATAAGCTCACGTGGTTTCTGGTATGAACCATATAGCAGTGCTCTGAACATATGCAGATATACGACCACAAAGAACGCAGATGCGCCAGTTGAGTGCATATAACGGATGAGCCAACCACCTTTGACATCGCGCATGATGTATTCAACAGACGCAAATGCCCCTTCGGCACTTGGGTTGTACATCATGGTCAGCCAAATACCTGTTACCAATTGGTTAACCAATACCACCATTGATAACACGCCAAAAAAGTACCAAAAGTTAAAGTTTTTTGGTGCATAGTACTTTGACATATGGTATTCATAGGTTTCGGTCGCTGGAAAGCGTGCGTCCACCCAATGCATTAACTTTTTACCCATGCTCATATTAAGCCTCCCCAATCGTCAAGATGGTACCATCCATGTTGTAATCTGGGACAGGTAAGTTAAGCGGTGCAGGAACGCCACTATAAACGCGACCCGCCAAGTCATATTTAGACCCGTGGCATGGGCAGAAAAATCCGCCATACCAATCATTACCACCCAAGTCAGCCGCGCCAACATCAGGACGGTAGTTTGGTGCACAACCTAAATGTGTACAGACGCCTTCTACTACCAATACTTCTGGCGAGATAGAGCGTTCTGGATTTTTACAGTATTCAGGTTGTAATGATGCATCAGATTCAGGGTCAGACAGTAAAGGTTTTACTGACGCTAAAGTCGCTAGCATATCTTCTGTGCGTTTGACCACAAAAATGGGTTTACCGCGATATTTGACAACGATCATCTGTCCTGCTTCGATAGAACCAATGTCTTGGGTCACTGCAGCCCCTGCAGCCTCAGCTTTAGCGCTTGGGTACCAAGAACGGACAAAAGGTGTTGCCACAGCAGCTACCCCAGCTGCACCAATCGCGGCAGTCGAGGCAATAAGAACTCTACGGCGTTGTACGTTAACGCCTTCGGCTTGGCTCATTAATACTTCCTCCAGGTGAATGAAATGGGATTATCCCACACTGGGTTTGTGGCTTAGAAAATGTACAATATCAAGCCACTTTGGCTGTGCCTAATTTTGCTAATTGTTGCTATTCTAAGCTATTTCGGTGATAAAATAAATTATTGCGTTAAAAATAAAGCAACCTTGATAGAACATACTCTAAGGTTGAATAGGAGAATTGATGCAAAATAGCTGCATTATCAATGTCTCACATAGATTTTTTGGCAAGGATTATAAGCGTGATGACCTTATAATTAATAAGGATATTTTGCAATAGCGAATGATACTCGAAATTAAGGTAATGTTCACTAACTTTCAGTACCTAACTACTATGTAAGTAGTCGTAAACCAATAATCACCGCTTTATAAGAATAAAACGGTGATTATTTCATTACTTTTTATGTCTTATAAAACTCCAAGTTTTATAAAACATGGCTTTAGTCGCTAACGTTAGCTCTCAAGCTCACTCCAACGCTCAAGCTTACTCATCATCTCATCTTCAATCTTCAGTAGGCGCTCACTGGCAGCAGTCGCTGCATTAACGTCAGTGGTGAACCATGAGCCATCAGCCAGTTTCTCTTGCAATTGGGCTTGCTCAGCTTCTAATGCAGCGATTTCTTTTGGCAAATTGTCCAGTTCACGCTGTTCATTGAAATTGAGCTTTTTGGCAGCTTTGTTAGGTTTTGCTGCGGTTGTCTTATTGGTAACTTTACTGGCAGTATTTGCATTATTGGCTGGTGCTCTAGCCGCGTGTGCGGCTTGCTCACGGTTTTTCTGTACCAAGTATTCTTGATAACCACCGACATACTCTTTGACGATACCTTTGCCGTCTTCATCTTGGTCAAATACCCAAGTAGAGGTAACGACATTGTCCATAAATGAGCGGTCATGGCTGATTAGCAAAATCGTACCGCCAAAGCTGGCGACGGACTCTTCTAGTAGCTCAAGTGTCGCCATATCCAAGTCGTTGGTTGGCTCATCAAGTACCAGAATGTTGGCAGGCTTTAATAGCTGTTTTGCAAGTAGCACGCGGTTACGCTCACCACCTGATAGTGCTTTGACAGGGGTACGCGCACGCTCTGGGGCAAATAAGAAATCTTGTAGATAGCTCATGATGTGTGTCTTACGACCACCCACTTCTACAAAGTCTGAGCCTTCAGAGACGTTTTGCGCCACACTGGCTTCAAGGTCTAACTGATCGCGCAACTGGTCAAAGAAAGCGATTTTTAAGTTAGTGCCTAATTCAACACTACCAGTCTTTGTGACTTCATCATCAGACATATCGAGTAGGGCTTTAATCAGTGTGGTTTTACCCGCACCGTTGGGTCCGACAATGCCGATTTTATCACCGCGCATAATAGTGGTTGTAAAATTATCAACCAATACGTTGCCATCATATTCAAGATGTAAGTTTTTAACTTTACAGACCAGCTTACCGCTTTTCTCACCTTGACCCATCGTAATGTTCACATTACCGACTTGCTCACGGCGATCGCTACGCTCTTCACGCAATGCTTTTAGCTCGCGGACACGGCCTTCGTTACGGGTACGACGGGCTTTGATACCTTGGCGAATCCATACTTCTTCTTGCGCCAGTTTTTTATCAAAGTTGGCGTTATTTTTTTCTTCAGCGAGTAACTGTAGTTCTTTTAGCTCTTGATAGCGTGCATAGCCACCTTCGCCTTGAGTGACGTCATAGCTGGTTAATTGACCACGATCTAGCTCAATGATGCGCGTCGATAGTTTGTTAACGAATGCTCTATCGTGGGTCACGAATAGTAGGGTCAAACCTTGCCAATCCAATAAAAAGCGCTCTAGCCATTCAATACTATCAACGTCTAAATGGTTGGTTGGTTCATCGAGCAGCAGTACATCAGGTTTGGTGACCAATGAGCGTGCTAGTAGTACACGGCGCTTACGACCACCTGATAATGAAGATAAATCATCATCTGGATCCAGCCCCATGGTTTTGATCAGGCGGGTGGCTTCGCGCTCTAAATCCCAACCGTGTACCGCATCGATATCATGCTGCAAGTCTGCCATACGCTCACAAGCATCCATGTCGCCATTGGCACATAAGTCAGTTTGGGCATTGTAGTTGATAAGCAGCTCAGCCGTGCGGCTGCTACCACCCATAACGATGTCTAGGATACGTCCGCTTGTCTCAGGAACGTCTTGTTCTAGCATCGCCACGCGCACGCTGCTATTGATAATGACTTCGCCGCTATCAGGTTGTAAGGTGCCGTTAATTAGCTTAAATAAGGTGGATTTGCCTTCGCCATTACGGCCAATTAAACAGACACGTTCACCTGCTTCAATAGCAAAATCAATGCCATCAAGAACAGGAGCGACGCCAAAAGCAAGGTGGATATCTTTTAAATGTATCAGAGCCATAGAATATCTTAAGCTTATATAATAGTGAGGTAGGGGTTGCTGCAAAATTGCGAGCAGTATAACATGCCATCACGTGACTGTAGTGAGCGTAAATGATTTTATCCGCACTATTTATAGCTTTTATTAACGGCTGCTATTTTATAAAGAGCATCGTCATCTAATTGCTACTTTTTATCGGTCATCGAGCCATTTTATTAATGAATCCTACCAGTCTTATGTTTATGATAATTCAGAGAAAAATATGAATCAATTTAATCCTCAAGATAAGGCTCAGAACGAGGCTTTAGCTGTGCATGCTGATCTACAAACGCAACAAATCATTGATTTACAGATGAGTATGGCGCATCTAGAGATGACAGTAGAGCGACTCGATGAGGTGATTGCGCGGCAAGATAAAGATATTCAGACATTACAACGACAGTTGCAGCTGATTTATAAACAAGTGGAAAGTCAGGATCCTGAAGGCGGCATTGCACCTTTTGATGTAATGGCAGAAAGACCCCCTCATTATTAATATCTGCAAAAACTAAATGGTTGAAAATTTATGACTATAATATCCACTATATCCGCATTATGAAATACAGATACTGTTCAGTCATAATCGGGAAATAATGTGTTTTTGCAGTTGTTTTAATGTTCGAAAATCATTACTATCCTCCACCTCGGATGCTGCTTGCTTATTAAAATTAAGTAAAGTAGTAAAACAATGCGGACGTTTGGAGATACATAATGCGCGCAAATTTTCATTTGAAAACTCTCACAGTAGCTGTTGCTGCTCTTTCTATTGCTAGCGTTGCTAGTGCTGCTGGTCTTGATCGTTCAGGTCAAGATATCACTGCATTCTTACAAGATGGCACCTACGCCGAATCTGTTTATACTTATATCGATGCCGATGTGAGTGGTAACGACTTGTCAGGCAATAAGCTCAATGATATCGCAGAGTCTTATGATTTTTTCCGTTATGGTGTAAAAGCAGATATTAACGACACGTTTAGCATCGGTATTTTATATGATGAGCCTTTTGGTGCAGCTGCGGATTATAACGGTCAAAACGATTTCGTTACCGACAGTGATCGTGACGCTATCATTCAAGACTTTACAAAAAACCCTAATATTACCGAAGCTTATGTCGATAACGTATTAATACCACAATTGCAAGGGGCGCTTGCTCCAGGTAATCCAGGTGGTCTAACTGCTGAAGAATTACAAGCCGCTCAAGGTCAGCTTATTGGTCTTGAAGCCGCTAAAGGTCTAGCAGCAGTAGCGGGCGAAGCGACGCAAGTAGAAGTACGTACTGAGAGTATTACTGGTATTCTTGGTGCTAAATTTGGCGCTAACAAAGAGTTTCAAGCTTATGGTGGTCCAGTGGCTCAGCGCGTAAAGGCAGATGTAAAATTGCGCGGTGACGCATACAGTTCAGCCAAGGGTTATACCACTCACATCAGTAATGACCAAGACTATGGCTGGATCGCTGGTATGGCTTATAGCAAGCCTGAAATTGCACTTAAAGCTGCTTTGACGTATCGCTCTGAAATCAAGCATAATGCAAAGGCTTTTGAGACTTTTCCAATTGCTACGGCTGCAGGTGCTACCGCTGGTCTAGCGTTGCCGACTACCAGACATTCTGATATTGAAATCAATACGCCAGAATCAGTCAACTTTGATTTCCAGACGGGTATCAATCCTACCATGCTAGCTACTGCAAAAGTCCGTTGGGTGCCTTGGAGTGATTTTGCTATCGTACCGTCACTATACAATGATGTCAGTAAAATATCGACAAAAGATGATGAAGGCTTGGCATTAGTTAGTTACGATGAAGATCAATGGCAAGTTGAGCTAGGTCTCGCTAAGCGCATGACGCCAGCATTAGCAGTAACAGGCACTGTCGGTTGGGATAGTGGTGCTGGTAACCCTGTAACCTCGCTAGGTCCTATCGAAGGCTATTACAGTGCTGGCTTGGGTGCCAAGTACAATGTGACAGAAAACTGGGCAGTATCAGCGGGTGGTAAATATCTATGGTTCGGTGATGCTAAAGGCCAAATTCCGACTAAAGCCGTGGTGAGTAACTTTGAAGACAACGATGGTTTTGCACTTGGCGTGAAGCTTTCTTACCAAGCAAACTAGTGTAAGTTGTAATTTGCTAACTTATAAATCCATAGTCTAAATAATAAAAAGCGATCCTGATTGGGTCGCTTTTTTATGCCAGCGTGTTTAAGTTTAATAAAAGATTAGAGTATTTTAGGATTATTAAGTTACAACAGATAGGGATCTGCCTGCTATCTCTAAAAAATACTGAGAGCAATTTAAAAAATATCAGAATGAAAAACTAGATATTAGTTTTGTACGTGTATCTTATTTGTACTGTCCAGTCATATTTGGGAAATAAAGCACTTTAATTGTTGTTTTAGTGTCAAAAAGGCATTAGTATTCATCTCAGGACACGACTTTTATAATCATAAAGTTATGCGCAGCAATGCTAAATATTGATTATTTAAGTAGTAAAACAACAAGGACGTTTGGAGATACACAATGCGCAATACTTTTCATTTAAAAACCCTTGCAGTAGCGATTGCCGCTTTTTCTGTAGCTAGCGTAACCAATGCTGCTGGTCTTGACCGTTCAGGTCAGGATGTCACAGCCTTCCTCCAAGATGGCACCTATGCTGAAGCTGTTTACACCTATATCGATGCTGATGTTAGTGGTTATGATAGCGCCAATAACGTTCCTACGAATAACACCTATGTTAGAGGTGATAAGACTGGCGATATCGCTGAATATTATGATTTCTTTCGTTATGGTGTAAAAACAGATATCAATGAAACCTTTAGTGTTGGTATCTTATATGATGAGCCCTTTGGCGCAGCAGCGCAATATACTGGCGACAACAATTTTGTGTCGAAAGGCGATCTTGATGCTTCTGTCGCTGCTATTACTAACAATCAAGCTCCCACTTATGCCGCAGCTTTGGCTGGAATAGGTGCGCTCACGCCAGGAGAAACGGCTGGAGTCTTGACAGATGAACAGCAAGCGCAGTTAGATGGTTTGCGTGGAGCAGTAGGTATCGCAAATGCTGAAGCAGCTAATGCAGGAGAAGGTACTAATGTTGAAGTACGTAGTAACAGCCTGACAGCTATTCTTGGCGCAAAATTTGGTGCCAACAAAGAGTTTCAAGTATACGGTGGTCCAGTCGCTCAACGTATTGAGTCTGAAGTGAAATTACGAGGTTTGGCTTATGGTCCTGCTACTGGCTATACCTCACGTAACAGCCCTGATATGGACTATGGTTATATAGCTGGTATTGCCTATAGCAAACCTGAAATTGCCTTAAAAGCAGCGCTGACCTATCGCTCTGAAATTGACCACAACATGAAGATTGCTGAAAACTACCCCATTGCAGGTGCTTTAGCTGGTGATCCAGCTGCAGCCAATCGCACCAGTAATATGGAAATTACTACTCCTAAATCCGTAAACTTTGATTTTCAGACCGGTATTAACCCAACGACCTTAGCAACTGCAAAAGTGCGCTGGGTACCTTGGGGTGACTTTAAGATTACGCCGCCACTATATAATGAGGTTAGTAAAAGATCTTATGGACCTGATGGTTTGAACTTGGTTGAGTACGAAGAGGATCAATGGCAAGTAGAGCTTGGTCTAGCCAAGCGTGTTGCGCCAGCACTTGCAATTAGTGGTACCGTTGGTTGGGATAGTGGTGCTGGTAACCCTGTTACCTCGTTAGGTCCTATCGAAGGCTATTACAGCGCTGGTTTGGGTGCAAAGTATAACGTGACAGAAAACTGGGCAGTATCAGCGGGTGGTAAATACTTGTGGTTCGGCGATGCCCAAGGTGTGTTGCCAAGTGACAAAATTGTTGGTGACTTTCAAGACAATGATGGATATATCTTCGGTGTGAAATTGTCTTACCAAGACACTAAATAATACGCATATTTAGCAGTACTAATACATAAAAAAAGCGATCCGTGATGGGTCGCTTTTTTTATCGGTGTTCGAAATAGAAATTGATATAAAAGAACATTAAATCAACGACTTTAAAGTGTGCATAAAAGTTTTTAGCAAAATAATAAATTTATTTGACAGCTTTTTTTAGACGATTTCTAAGACGGCAGTGATTGGTTTCTTGCCCGCAATTAAACGATATTTGCCTAAAACATAAGCCACAACATCATTGAATTATTACGATCATAAGTATATTTCAGCTGAAATATACGCTTCTTGAAACACACTTAAGTCCAAGACTCATTGACCTCTCAGCGCTAACAGTATGTCTTCTTATAGGTGATCTTATACATCGATGTCTTTATGGCGCTCAGTACTTTGCCGATGCTAATAGACATTATAACGGCAATATCTCTAACTTATTAGCCGTACATTAGTAGTTATGCTTACCATCGCTTTTTATACCATTTTTCTTCAAGTTCAGACTGGGAAAGTCGACGCAGTTGCTATCTATTGGGGTTTTAATTACCCCAGGCTGTGAGCCTTCCTTTATTACCTCAGAATACTTTCTCATACAGCATCATGTTTTTTTAAAATATAACTGTATATTGAATGGTTATAATTTAATCATTTATTTACCTTCGAGATTTGAATTGCGTTATCAATTTATGTATTAGAGCTAATAGCTCTCAATAAAAAAACCTCGCCAATAATGGCGAGGTTTTTTTATAGTGATAATTATATCGATAAGCTTATTTATTTAAATTAAGTTCCATTTCTTTAAATTTCGCAGTAACAGAGGCTTTTGGACCGCCTGTCATGATACTTACCGCAAAAATGGCGATTGTACTTAAGATAAAGCCTGGAACGATAGCATATAACCAGCTATTGAGTGCCATGCCATTCATCTGGAAAGGACCATAAATCCATAGAATAACCGTCAATGCACCAACGACCATACCAGCAACTGCACCATTACGGTTCATACCGCGCCAGATTAGGCTGAAAATAACCAACGGTCCAAATGCGGCACCAAACCCTGCCCAAGCGTTAGAAACCAAATTCAATACTGAGCTTTCTGGATTAGACGCCAGTAAAATGGCAACAACGGCGACAATGATTACGGAAATGCGGCCGACCAATACTTGACGCGCCTCAGGTGCATCTTGATCAAAAAATAACTTATAGACATCTTTAGTCAATGAGCTTGATACTACCAATAGCTGTGATGAGATGGTACTCATAATCGCAGCTAAAATTGCCGCTAATAAGAAGCCTGAAACCAATGGATGGAATAAAAACTGCGTAAATACTAAAAAGATGGTTTCAGGATCATCTAAAGTCATCGCTGTCTTTTGCACATAAGCACGACCAGCAAAACCTGTCATCAGTGCCCCGATAAGGCTGACAATCATCCAGCTCATACCGATGTTACGAGCAGTAGGGACATCTTTGACTGAGCGAATGGCCATAAAACGTACAATGATGTGTGGCTGACCAAAATAACCTAAACCCCATGCCATCAATGACACAATACCAAGGATACTCATACCATTAGTAATGTTAAGCAAGCTCGGATCGATATTTCTAACCGCTTGAGTGGTGGCTGAAATACCACCCAAATCAGTGAAAGCGACGACAGGAACAATGACCATCGCAAATAGCATGATGATACCCTGTACAAAGTCAGTCATTGAAACGGCTAAGAAACCACCGAATAACGTATAAGCAACGACAACGCCAGCGGTGACCCATAGACCAGTGCTATAAGAAAGATTGAGCGAGCTTTCGAAGAGTTTACCACCGCCTACTAGGCTTGCAGCAGTATAAACCGTGAAGAATAAAATGATAACCACGGCTGAGATAACACGCAGCATGTGCGACTTATCTTCGAAGCGGTTGGCGAAATAATCGGGTAGAGTGATGGCATTGTCAGCCACTTCGGTATAAACGCGAAGGCGCGGTGCCACGATAAGGTAGTTTAAAAATGCACCAAGTGTCAAACCAAGTGCGATCCATATACTTACGACACCGTCAGCATACATATAGCCGGGCAAGCCAAGTAGTAACCAACCTGACATATCTGATGCACCTGCCGATAGTGCAGTAACTGCTGGACCTAAACTGCGTCCTCCTAACATATAGCCTTCAGTATCATTGGCTTGCTTAAAGTAAGCGTAAATGCCAATACCAATCATCACTAAAAAATAGGCGCCAAGTGATACCAGCACGCCACTAGAAACTCCGTTCATATAAATTGTCCTTAACCAACATGGTTGGCGGTAATTATTTTAACTATAAAGATTAAGTGTTATAAGACGATGTCCCAAACAATATCTAAAGACGAAAAAAGCCATTAAGTAGGACATAATGGCTTTTATTCAATATCTGCTGTTAGTTTTATATGATTGATGCTGTTCTAGGGCTAATATGAATTCGCAGTGCTTAGAGATCAATAAGAATGTCATATTAAATAATATCGACTGCTCGCATTTGCGACTCATTTATCAGTATCGGCCACCTATATAACCAATCATTTAAAACCATTAAACCTACTGTTAACCATCATATATTACTCGAAGTGTTCAATATATGACTATCAGTGTTCTTATAGTAAATTTTTGTTATAAAAACAACGTCAAGCGTATTATAACGCATGAGGGTCATAAATGCGAATAGCGTGCTTTTTAGATTCCATAGCACGCTCTAATCCTCATTTAGCGGGAGTCTTATTCAATAGGCGCTAACAAGTCTAACAAAGCTGTAACGCTGCTAGATTGCGTCAATTTCGGATTGATAACCACACCCAAATAGCGTTGTAACTCTATATTGTCTGCCATATCGATACGTTCTAAATCCTGACTAATCATGGTTTGCGGTAATACAGACCATCCCAGACCAACAGAAACCAGCATGCGAATAGACTCAAGAGGATTGGTGCTCATCGTGGCATAAGGTTTCAGATTGTGCTTGGCGAATTCAGCCAAGGTAATTTGACTGGTAAAGGTGTTGGCAGACGGTAAAATAGCAGGATAGCGTGCCAATTGCTCTAGTGTCACATTAGATTTGGTCGCTAAAGGCGATAGCGTACCTGTCATAAAGTAAAGAGGGTCTGACCATAGCGTATGATAGGTCAAGCGCTTATCATAAACGGGCGGCAGTGTTAAAAATGCTAATGATAAATCGCCATCGAGTACGGCTTTGTGCGCTTTTTCTGAATCGACGAAATGTACTTCTAGTTGTACGGCAGGATAAGCTTGGATAAAATGCTTAAGTACAGGCGCTAAATGGTGCAAGCCAATATGATGACTGGTGCCGATCACTAATTTACCAGATACGATATGCTGAGAGTGTTGCAGATTAATCTTAAAATTCTCATAATCTTCTAGCCACCGCTTGGCATGCGGTAGCATTTCATTGGCTGCTTGGGTCGGTACAATGCCGCGTCCCACCGTATCAAACAAAGTAATGTTGAATTCATCTTCCAAATTTTTGATGCGTTTACTGACGGCAGGCTGTGTGATAAACAGTTTTTCTGCGGCACCTGAGATGCTGCCAGTGTGCATAACGGTAACGAATGTCGTCAAGTTTGTGGTGTTCAAACGGATGTCCTTAGCTACTTTGCGAGCTATAAATAAAAGTTGGCTGACCCAATCACAATGTATTAGAAATAAAAGTTTGCGTCTGGGCAAAAATCATCAATTATTATTATAGGATTAGCCTGCTATAATCACAAGACATCAAGGCGTATTGTGACATATTTATTCTATTAAATTGACTATTTGCAGCTCATCGCACGTTTTAAGCGCTGATAATGGTCATCAATGTAAAATCGCCAATATAAAAATATCGATTTTGATACAAGCGCCGCTGACGATGCCGCTGATGATAAAGTATCGTGACGTATAAAATTCAAAGAAAATTTTTACCATAGGCTATAGTCGATTCAATTTAAAAGTAGTACAAGGCAACCGAGTGTAGATGTATATTTAATACTTCAAGCGAGGTTAACGCAGTAATACTTTTATAGTGGAATGACTATAAGCAAGTAAAAAATCCAGTAATTAGCAACCAATAAAGGATAGCAACATGGCAGGTCAAACGTTATATGACAAACTTTGGAATGCTCACGAAGTCACCAAGCGTGACGATGGTTCGAGCCTGATTTATATCGACCGCCATCTGTTGCATGAAGTGACCAGTCCGCAAGCATTTGAAGGTTTGGAGTTAGCCAATAGAGCACCGTGGCGCCTGTCGGCTAATATCGCCAGTCCTGACCATAACGTACCCACAGTCACTAAAGAGCGTTTAGAAGGCGTGCCTGGTATCAAGGATAAGGTATCACGCTTGCAGGTAGTGACATTGGATGAAAATTGCGCCAAATTTGATATCGCTGAGTTTACGATTAATGATGCTCGTCAAGGTATTTTACACGTCGTTGGCCCTGAGCAAGGTTTGGTGTTACCGGGTATGACGGTTGTTTGCGGTGATTCGCATACTGCTACTCATGGCGCGCTGGGCTGCTTAGCGCACGGTATCGGCACATCAGAGGTTGAGCATGTATTGGCAACTCAGTGCTTGATTCAGAAAAAATCAAAAAATATGCAAATTCGTGTCACTGGTAAGCTTGGTGCTGGCGTGACCTCAAAAGACGTGGTATTGGCTATTATCGCCAAAATTGGCACGGCTGGCGGGACAGGCCATGCTATCGAATTTGCTGGGCAAGTATTTGAAGACATGAGTATGGAAGGTCGCATGACCGTTTGTAACATGGCGATCGAAGCGGGTGCTCGCGTGGGTATGGTTGCGGTCGATGACACGACCATTGAGTATGTCAAAGGTCGTCCTTATGCGCCAACCTCTGAGCAATGGGCGCAAGCGGAAGCTTACTGGCGTACCTTATATTCAGATGATGACGCGGTATTTGATACCGTGGTTGAGCTGGATGGTAGCCAAATAGCGCCACAAGTCTCGTGGGGCACCTCACCCGAAATGGTTGTCGATATCACTCAATCTGTACCGACACCTGATCAAGCAGTAGATGAGGCACAAGAAGAAGGCTGGTTACGTGCTTATACCTATATGGGTTTAGACGCTGGGCAAAAGATTACCGATATCCAGCTTGATCGCATTTTTATTGGTTCATGTACCAACTCGCGTATCGAAGATTTGCGTGATGCCGCCGCAGTCATTAAAGGTCGTAAAGTCGCGGACAATATCAAAGAAGCCATCGTTGTGGCAGGTTCTGGGCAAGTGAAGTTGCAGGCTGAAGCAGAAGGCTTAGATGCCTTGTTTACTGAGGCTGGATTTGAGTGGCGTGAGCCGGGTTGTTCGATGTGTCTTGCTATGAATGCGGATAAGCTTGAGCCACAAGAGCATTGCGCTTCGACGTCTAACCGTAACTTTGAAGGTCGTCAGGGCAATGGTGGTCGTACGCATTTGGTCAGCCCAGCAATGGCAGCAGCAGCAGCATTGGCCGGTCACTTTGTCGATGTGCGGACGTTTTAACTTTGCATTTCTATAGAGCATAAAAATGAAAATGCTGTTTGTTTTATTTTGCTTATTGGGTAGCTCTCAGCTAGCAATGGCTCGTGATTACTGTAATGGAAGATTTGCCTATTGTGTCGATGTGCCAAATAAATTGACATGGTTGCCTGAGGCAGATAATGGTGATGGTCGTCATTTTAAGTTACCCAACTCTAATGCCACTATTTTGGTCTTTGGGAGTAATACACCAACTGTTTTCTTTTATACAGATAGTGATTATCTAAAAGAGAAGCAGCATCGATATAAAACAGGCATGACAGTTACTTACGAGCTGTTAAAAGATAAAACCTATACAGCAAGCGGCTATAGAAAAGACGGTCAAGTTTTTTATCATGTTATTAAAGTTAAGGATGGTCAGGAAGCAGTATTACATCTGAACTATCCTGAAAGTGAAAAAACTAAAATGACAAGTATTGTTAAACAAATGGCACGCTCTTTTGAGATTCATTAGACCGTCAAAAAATTTTACGTTAGTAATTGATACTTTAAGGAAAACTCATGCAAGCTTATAACACTCAAACGGGTATCGTTTGCCCATTAGATCGCGCAAACGTCGATACTGATCAAATTATTGCAAAACAGTTTTTAAAGTCTATTAAACGCACAGGATTTGGCGTCAATTTGTTTGATGATTGGCGTTATCTTGACGAAGGATATCCGGGGCAGGACAATAGCACACGCGTTATCAATCCAGAATTTGTGCTAAATAAGCCGCGTTATCAAGGCGCGACTATTTTGCTGGCACGCCGCAACTTTGGCTGTGGCTCGAGCCGTGAGCATGCGCCTTGGGCGTTGTCTGAATATGGCTTTCGTACGGTAATCGCGCCAAGCTTTGCAGATATTTTTTATAACAATTGCTTTAAAAATGGCATGCTACCAATTGTCTTGGACGAGGCAATTGTAGATACATTAATGAAAGACACGCTTGCTAATGAAGGCTATGAGCTAACCGCAGATCTTGAACGCCAAGTCGTCGTCACCTCAACAGGTGAAGAATATGCATTTGACGTAGATGCTTTTCGTAAACATTGCTTGTTAAACGGGCTTGATGATATTGGTTTAACCTTGCAGCAAAGCGATGCCATTAAAGATTATGAGCATAAGATGATGCAAAAAACACCATGGATATTTAACGATGTACGAGCATAAATCATGAATCTGCAAGCCATTACTCATAAAACTGCTGAACAGTAATAATGTAACGTTGAGTTATGGCGGTGAACTGGCTAAAATGAAGGGTAGTTTTTTTACGATATTTTATTATTTCTCTCATAAATAGTAGCCGCCATTATGAATAAAAAACGTTATGTTTTATGGACAAGTACGGTTGTTGCCGCAAGCTTATTATTGTCAGGCTGTCAGCTATTGACTGGGTATCAGAAAATAGATGAGGCAGAAAACGCCAAAGCATGGGCAGGTAAGATTCAACCGATTGCGGGTGAAGTCAATATTGCCTGTATAGGAACTTATCATTGTGAAATCGCAAGGATAGATAAGACACGAGTGATAGGGGCTGATACGCATGAGCCTATCAATCCTGCCATGCTGGTCGCGATGAAAGATATGAGTGCAAAGGGCAAAAGTCATACCAGCAGTCATACCAACAATAAGCATGCACAAACATCAATGCATGCAAACATAGATATGACACCACTCGCTCATAAAAATGAGATTAAAATTGTACCTTTGTCTGCCTCAGGCATGCCGGGTCTAACCAATTATTATGCGCGGGTAAAACCTGCAAAACGCGAAGTACAGGTGAATTTCTATCCAGAAAACAATCTGGGCTATGTTGAGCGTTTTACTTTAATTCACGATTTTATTGAGGCGGATACTTATCAATTACGGGCTTATCAGAAAAAGTCTAACGATAATTCTGGCAGTTTATTAGACACCGCTTCACCACAGCCGCTATGTGTTGATCTGTATCAAGGCAACACTGTACAGCGCCGCTTTTGTAAAGAGCTGTCTGCTGAGCATCAAGGAGAGTTTGTAGAAACTCGTATCGTGAAAGCATTGCCTGCATCATCGAAAGTAAAAGCCAAAGTTTAAAGCCTATTTTATTTTCAAAAATAGCAAATAGACCACGATTTTTTGTGCTATTGAAGGCACTAAAATCGTTTTTAGGAAAATATCGTAAATTTGTAGTATTAGGGCGTGTCCTCAATTCAATCGACTATCGTCTAAATGAGTTAAAAATGGCTAAATTTTGCCAAACATTGTTAAATAGCTTATCAATATCTCGATATTATTTGCGCTACTTTCCTTGTTTGACGGCAATTTTTATCACCATTTTTAAAATGAGGACACGCCCTAACATAAATAAAAAACTACCTACCCACAAGGATTAGTATGGCAACGATTTTAACATTAGCGGGCGATGGTATCGGTCCCGAAATCATGACTCAAGCCATTGACGTACTGAATGCGGTCAATAAGAAATTTGCGTTAGATTTGACACTTGAATCTGGATTGATTGGCGGGGTGGCCATTGATGCAACGGGTGAGCCTTTGCCAGATGAGACGCTAGACCGTGCTCGTGCAGCAGATGCGGTATTGTTAGGAGCGGTCGGTGGCCCTAAATGGGATGGTATTGAACGCAGCAAGCGCCCTGAACGTGGTTTACTTAAAATACGTGGTGAACTTGGTTTGTTCGCTAATCTACGTGTGGCAAAGCTTTACCCGCAGCTGGTCAATGCGTCTAGTATCAAACCTGAGATTATTTCAGGCTTGGATTTGCTTATCGTTCGTGAGTTAACGGGTGGTATCTATTTTGGTGAGCCACGTGGAATCCGCACACTAGAGAATGGTGAACAGCAGGGCTACAACACCATGGTCTATAGCACAAGCGAGATTCAGCGTATCGGCAAAGTTGCTTTTGAATTGGCAAAAACCCGTGCGCAAGCAGCAGGCACGGCAGCGAAAGTTTGCTCAGTGGACAAAGCAAACGTATTAGAAGTCACCGAGCTGTGGAAGCAAACGATGACCCAAATGCAGCAAGCAAATTATAGCGACGTGGCGTTATCGCACACGTATGCTGACAATGCTTGTATGCAATTGATCAAGAATCCTAAGCAGTTTGATGTCATGGTGACAGGCAATATGTTCGGTGATATCTTGTCTGATGAAGCTGCTATGCTCACTGGATCTATCGGTATGTTGCCATCAGCCAGTCTCGATGAAGCAGGCAAAGGGATGTATGAGCCGTGTCATGGTTCAGCGCCTGATATTGCTGGGCAGGACAAAGCCAACCCATTGGCGACTATTTTATCGGTTGCGATGATGCTGCGTTATACCTTTAAGCAAGAAGCAGCGGCACAAGCGATTGAGCAAGCAGTGAGTGATGTGCTTGATGATGGTTTGCGTACGCTTGATATCTTGGACAGTAGTGAAGCTGGATTGAAGCAAGTGGGGTGCCAAGAGATGGGTCAAGCAGTGTTGGCTAAATTACTCTAGTCCCACTATAGTGATATAGATTGAATTTTCCCCTGTTTTATTTCGATAGGGAAAAATTCTCATCTTTATCTTTAATCGTCGTTCTAAACCCATAATTTGCTTAGCAAATTATGGGTTTTTTTATGTTTATTTTAATCACTTTCCAGCGGTAACACACTAAACCAGATAGTTGTAAAAAAGTACTTGTTTTAACACAGACACCGCAGTACAAGGGCTTTATTAACATAAAGCTGTTATATGCTCACAAGGTAATATGGCACTATTAACAGCTTACAAACCACTAAAACCACAGACTTTCACGTTAGAAGAGAGCTGATGAAAAGGTGTTTGAGCAAAGTTGGTCAGTAAGGCGTTACAACTCAAAATAACAAGCCTTGATGACAACATAACAAAATAAAACTTATTATTTTTATAAAAAATTAGGAGCATGAGGTGTATCAATTAAAAAAAATCAGCACAGCAGTAGCGATGATTGGTTTTTCTACGGCAGTTTTCATGGGGCAAAGCGTTGCAGCACCACTGGATAGTGTAAATGCTAACAATCAAGCACCGACGAATAACTCTGACAACCAAGCACCGACGAATAACAATGAAGCCAGTATTAGCAAAAATAATGCTAATAAGGCGAATGCTAATGCTGCTGAAGAGGTCAGCCCTGTGACCAATGGCATTAACCAAAAGTCAGCACGTGATAGCAAAACCGCAAATGCTTCGAACAAATTTTTACCTACTATCAAGTATACGACAGACAATTTATCAGTTGCTGCGCAAAAGGTGAATAATGCCACTTGGAAAGAGGGGGTGAGTATCGACCGTGTCATTGGTACTAAATTGCAAGCCTTATTAAATTGGCATCACAATGGTGTGGGTCCTGTTGATGGTTATTGGGGCAAAAATACCCGCAAGGCCATGCAAGCGTTTCAACAAGCAAATGGTTTGGCGGTCACTGACACGCTAAACAACGAAACATGGCAAGCACTGACAAAGAATGAAAAACTCGCGGTGCAGCCAGTGCTAGTCAGCTATCAGATAACTGATGCGGATGTTAATATTAAAATGACAGAAATACCAGCTGGTGCTGAAGCCAAATCCAAACTTGAGGGATTGTATTACGAGAGCATCACAGAAGGGCTAGCAGAAAAATTCCATATTAGTGAAAGCTATCTTAAAGCGTTAAACCCTAAGGCTAGCTTTACGGCGGGTGAAACCATCACAGTTTATAATCCTGGCAACCCAAACACCAAGCCTGTCAGTCGAGTCGTTGCTGATAAAGCCACTGAAACGCTATATGCCTATGATGATAAAGACAACTTAGTTGCCAGCTATCCGACCACAGTAGGTAGTACGGCAACACCGTCACCAACAGGGACACATACGGTAGAGGTGAAGGTGCATGAGCCTAATTATACTTATACTGCTAAAGACGGTAGCAAGTCTATTCTTCCACCTGGCCCTAATAATCCAGTGGGCTCGGTATGGATTGGGCTTAGTAAGCCTTCTTATGGTATTCATGGCTCACCAGATCCTGATCGTATTAGCCGTCAAGCATCAGCGGGTTGTATACGCCTGACAAATTGGGATGCACTTGCTTTGCTAGGGGTGATTCAAAACGGTGCGACTGTCGAGTTTAAATAATGCCTCACTATTTCTTAATCATGCTACTTATTAATCATGATTTAAAAATTTGAAAGTAAGTCAACTCATAAAATTTAGACAAAAAAATACCGCTGAAATTTAGCGGTATTTTTTATGATAAAAACAAATAACTAAGACTGAATAACTAAAATATTGATAGGCAATAATGAGCAGGTTAGCATTTTCATTATTATTATCAGTTAAACCACCCAAGCGTCTATATCAGCTATCAGAGAAAAGAAGCCATTTAGCAACCAGCTGTATTTATATAAATGCTTTTATAACCATTTTAGTGTGTAAGAAATTAGTTTTTGCCACGATAAGTAATACGACCTTTTGATAGGTCATAAGGTGTCATTTCGACCTTAACTTTATCACCTGTCAAGATACGGATATAATGCTTACGCATCTTACCTGAGATGTGAGCAATGATTTCGTGTCCGTTTTCTAAACGAACTCTAAACAGGGTGTTTGGAAGGGTATCAATGACTTCGCCTTCAAATTCAATAATATCGTCTTTTGCCATAGTTGGTATCAATCAATTAAAAATAAGCCCATATTATACGTAAGTTAGCGGATTAAAGCAATACAGCACTAGGTTTTTACTTGACAGCCTGTAACCGTTATGTATGCCAATTCCTATTTATTTAGTCAGGTAGATTTAGCCAAATGGGGGTTAAAGGAGCATTTGGCAGTCGTTGTTGAAAATGCTCAGGATAGTAAGCATTGATAAAATATAGACCATCACCAGAGGCAGTAGGCGGTGCGATAGTACGATCTTTTTTGGCTAAAATATCTAAAAAGGCTTCTGGCTGCAACTCGTGTCGACCGATGGCATACAAGGTGCCCATTAAGTTACGGACCATGTGATGCAAAAATCCATCTGCTTGAATGTCAAAAACGATAAACTGACCATGGGCAAAGAGTCTTGCGTGACTGACTGAGCGTACCGGTTGATTAGACTGGCAAGCAGCGGCGCGGTAGCTACTAAAATCGTGAGTACCGACGATCTCAGCCGCCGCCAGTTGCATCGCTGCTAAATCGAGCGGTTCATAGATATGAGTGACTTGGTGATTCAAAATAGCAGGGCGCTGTGCTTGATTCAGCGTGATGTAGCGATAGCGACGGGCAATGGCACCAAAACGCGCATGAAAGTCGTCAGGCATTGGTTGAATCCACCGTAGGGCGATATCATCAGGCAATAGACTGTTTACCCCGCGCAGCCAGTTATGAGTAGGACGATAGGCACGTGTCGTAAAGTGGGCAATCATATTGCTGGCATGGACGCTTGCATCGGTACGACCAGCCGCGACGACCTCTACCGCCTCATTTGCGACTTTACCGATAGCGGTTTCTAACGCTTCTTGTACGCCTAATACTTCTCGTTGTCGCTGCCAGCCATGATAGCGCGTGCCCAAGAACTCAATTGCAATGGCTAATGTATAGGTTGTGGGCGTTTCAGCGTTGCTGCTGTTAATCTCGGACATGTTAATCTCGGACATGATTGGTATTGAATATTTTCGTATTGGCGCTTATAAAGTAAATATATTTAACGATAGTCTAACGTTTTTTGATAGTGGTGCCCGCCTGATTGACATTGTTCAACCAACGCTGTCTGCGCCGAGTGGGATTGTCATAACGCAGCAATAGCCATAATAATCGTGCATAGATAGCAGGAATCGTTAAGCGTCCGCCAGCAATCACATGATACTCATATTGCCAACTACCAGCCGCATAGCTGTCACTGACACCGCCAAATGGAGACTGGCTAGCGCATATCACCATGTGGCCATTTTTATAAGCAAGCTCTAGTGCCTCTGCTAGCGCTTGTGAATAAGGAACATTACCTGCGCCAAATCCTAATAGAATAATGCCACATGGCGGCTGTGATAATAACGCCTGTAGCTGGCTAGTCATTACCTCAGTGTCGTTTGGCAAGCAATATAAAGCATGAATGCGTGCTTGCTCAGCTCGAGATTCGATATGGTCAATCATTGCTTGCTGATCATCGAGCCAATGCTGGCGGCGGGTATCCGGTAAGTTTTTGATATAACTATTGGCAGGATAGGCGGCTCTGGAGTGACCCGCAAATGCCATCAAATCATGGCTATGAATTTTTTGTACCGTTTGCGCAGGCCAAGACTCACCGCCAAAAGCAATCTTCACACCCGACTCACCAGCAGCAGCCAGTTTTAGTGAATCGCTGAGGTTATCCCATGCGTCGCTATGGTCATCGATATCATAGGAATGTATCACCTCGCTGTCTAACAGTGGGCGCATACTACCAGTGACGACTATACAAATATCACTGCCAGCAAACGCTTCTGCTAAAAACGCACCCAAATAACTCAAAGTATCTGTACCAGTGATGAGCACAAAACGCCTGTCGCCTTGTGCATAGGCTGCTAGCAAAAGCTGATAAAAATGTACAAAGTCGTTAGGGGTAAGTTGGCTACTGTCTTTAATTAAGGTGTTATCCAGCCATGAGATTTGAGGCAAGTGGTTAGCGTTATCTTGGTCAGTCAATAGCTTTTGTAAAGTCGGTAAGAATATTTCTGCTGATAACGGTGCTAAGGGTCGTCCATAGCTACCAAAAGTACCGCCAGCATAAATGAGTTGGACAGGATTGGATAATGTATTTGTCATAGCAGAAAATGGCATAGTATGAGCCGTAATAAAGAAGTATGTGATAAAAAAGAGAGTTTAAGGCTGGATGCTAATAGCGCTCAGTAATAATAAATAGTATAAAGGTTAAATGCAAAAAAAATCAGCAAGTATTCTTAGTGTTATAGAATACTTGCTGACAGAAGAAGGATGGAGCTTTTACGCAGTACGATCTAGTAATACTTTTGCTTGGTTCTGTTGCTCACTAGTGCCCTGAATTAATACCTCATTCAATAAGCGTTTGGCACTGTCGTATTCACCCAATTGTAAATATTGGCCTGCCAAATCTAGCGTAACTTGAGTGCTATCTAATGATTTGACAAAGTCAAAGTCGGCCGCAAAGCGCGAGTAAAAGTTTTCTGCTGTTTCAGTAGCATCTTCTTCAACTGGGCTGAGCGCTGTTGAAGAGTGAGTATCGAATTCATTGTCTAATAAAGAGTTCTCATCGAATAGCAGCGGGGCTGTCGTTGTGACACTAGATTCTTCAGCAAGAGTATATTCTGAATCATTATTATCAAGCGATTGTGCTTCGAGATTAATATTTTCAAAGCTCTCAGTTTCGAAGCTCTCAGTTTCGAAGCTCTCAGTTTCAAAGCTCTCAGTTTCAAAGCTCTCAGTTTCGAAACGATCTTCTTCAATAATGAAGTTATCAGTATCACTATTTTCTTCAAGTACAGGTGCTTCGCTTTCTGTTAATGTTTCTATGTTGTTTGGCGCATCGAGACTGTCTAAAGACAAAGTGAAATCATTTTCTTCGTCATTCTGGACAGTGTTGATAGACAATGCTTCAGCAGTCTCGTTAATACCTTTATCGACATCAGTTGCTAGATCATCGAAGTCTAAAATGAACGCGTCATCTTCTAGCGTCATTTCATCGTTAATACTATCAGGGCGGTCTGGAATGACAGAATCCGTTGCCTGCGCATCAGTTTCTTCAGATGAATCAAAGCTGAAGTCAAAATCACTAAGATCATTGAGATCATTATCTTCTGTGGACACCGCGATATCATTATCAGTTACGTCGATATTGGCAGTGTTCAGGATTTTATCATCTGTCATCTCTAATGATGATGTGACTGGTGCCGTATCAGTCGCCTCAGATGCGCTAATATTACTCTCTAAATCACTCAGCGTAAGATCAAAGTTATCCTCTACATTGTCGCTAGTAAGACTGGCCTCATAAGATGTGTTTGTCACTGCCGAATTAGACAGGCTGTCGTCTATCAGCGTACTACGGTTATCTTCAGAGGTTGCTGGCTGATCAGATAGCGCGTTCTTACTATCGATTTGATGAATCGGTAAGTCAAAATCTATGCTTTCAAAATGGCTATTATCTTCTACGGGTGCCTCTTTTGCTGCGATTTGATTCTGCTCTTCCGAAAATAAAGCTTTTAACTCATCAGCTAGCGAAAGACTTTTTGGGTCGCTTTGCGTCTTGATGGCATCATAAACTTTGTTAAAGTTCTCTGGTTGATTAATAGTCGCGTATATGCTGAGTAATTTAACAGACAATTGGCCATCATTCGGTTTTTCGCTTAGGCCGCGACTGAGGGTTTCAATAGCTTTGTCATAACGCTGTTGATCCATGAAGCGCTGGGCTATCGTAATATGATCAAACTTATTGTCATCATCTTTGTGGCTTTGGGCAGGAGTATTGTGATCCGTTTTTGGCATCGCAGCTGGCGTAGCGGTACTCATCCCCAGCTGCGCTGAGGGCTTTTGCGCTTTCTTTTTGTACAATAGTAAACCGGCTACTATTAGAATAAGTACCAATCCGGCGATGATATATAGCATATTGTCCATAGTTACTCCCACGCCTATGATCACAGCACACTGCGTTGATCAGTTAGGCAATTATTGATTGCGTAGTTTTTTGAGACGAGCTTGGAGCTCAGCCAGTTTTTGGTTTTGTAATTGAATTTTTCTTGTATAGCTATCAAGTGCACTGCTGGTTTTTGACAGTTGCTGAGCTTGAGCTGCCGTACTTTGTCTTGAGGCCTTGAGCGTGGCTAATATATCTGTGCTGAGACCATTACCTGTTGCCGCTGCTGATGTTGCTTGGGTGCCATCTGCGTTGCCATTACGACCAGGTGCGAGCACTGAAAACTGTGCTTTTGGCAGCGTTTGTGTTTTAGTAATCATGGGTTTTTTACGCTGTTTAGCGACTTGATTTGTTTCAGACGGTTTTTTAGAGGGTGCTTTTGCGGCCTTTTTTACCACAGGTGAGTTTGCTCTGCGGCTATATTGTTTTTGCGCCTCAATCGCCGCTTCTAGTTTTTGTTGTGATGGTACAACATCGTAACTGGGCAAGCTAAGCTTGGCATCCGCTTTGAGTTGACCCGCGTCTTTATTAATAAAGGCATCAGGGTTTTGCTTCTGAATCTGCTTCATTACTGTTTGAATGTCTAAGTTATTTTCTTGCGCAATTTGCTGTGCAATAATCCATAGACTGTCGTTGCGCTGTACTTGATATTGGGACGCAGTAGTAGTGCTGGCTGCCGTACTGATAGAGGCGTTGTTGGTGACACTAGATGGGACAGTGGCGATAGCTGTATTGCTGGTATCAAGACTGGCTTTTGGTGTACTCGCTTTGTTGTCACTCGGCGGTGGCATAATAGGAGAAGCGGCCATCATGCCAGCTTCTGATTTGCTACTCGGCTGTATCTGGCGAGTGACTTGGATATTCAGAATATCGAGCTGTTTATCAGTGACAGCTGTAGCTGATAGACTATTGTCTATTGGCATGGTGTTGTTATTGACTAGGGCTGTATCATTCGCTACATTCTTAGCAGAATTGAGGTCGATATTGCTGTTACCCATTGTGGTAACGTTGCCATTTGCACTCAAGCGACCATTGTCTAATCGACTGGTTGGATTACGATTATTGTCGTTAGCGTTAAGAGTGTTGTTAACGTTGTTTAAACGACCGTTATCTAGCCGGCTAGGCGCATAAGCAAGATTGTTGCCTTGCGAGGTAGGAGTCGTTGTAGGTGCTTGGATATTAGGTGCTGGCAATTTAGACGCCACCAACTCGCTCGTTGACGAGTGAGTAGTCGCTAGTATGGGCGATAATGTTAATGGCGGCGGTGCACCTTCTCTAACAGTCAACGGTTTAGCCGTATTAGAGGACACGCTGGGTAGATTCGGTTTTTTTGCGCCAGTAACGATGTTTTTAGGCGCGTCAATGGGCAAACGGCTATTGAGCGGCATCAACAATGTCTTGGGAATGACGTTGCGTTGACCCTTATCATTTATGTTTAAAACCACATCAGCAAAAGGTGTAGATACAGGTTTTGAAGTAGTAATAAATACTTGACCGCTGGTCGCTGAGGTAGGTTTAAAGCGTACGGTCATCGAATCAGTTTGAGCCAAGCCCATTTGCTGATAAATAGTAGAGTTTGCCAAACTTGCTGAAAAGTCAGCGGCTCGAATATCACTCACCACAATGCTCGCAGCTAGCGGCTCATGCTGGGCAGAGGTCACAACAGTCTTACCAATCGTTGCAGCTTGTGCACTTGATACGAGAGCCGCATAGCCTACGGAACAAAGTAGTGCCATCGAGACCGCGCGATGTACCGTAGTCAACCGATGAGATAAATGACAAGACATGTGCAGACCTTTAAGATATAAGTTATCTGTGCTGTTATAACAAAATACCATTTAGTTTACCAGTTTATTTCACAACTGTTGTGGACAATACAAAAAATGTTTGAGTATTGTCTAATCTCGCTTTCTGTCGAGCAGCATTGCATCACCATAACTAAAGAAGCGATACTGTTCTTTAATCGCATGTTGATAAGCATACTCAATGGCATCTTTACCCGAAAATGCCGACACCAGCATTAATAACGTTGATTTGGGTAAATGGAAATTGGTCAACAGTCGATCTATCACACCAAACTTAAACCCTGGGTAAATGAATATATCGGTATCACCTGACCAGCTGGAGAGAGGCTGCCCGTTAACGGCTGTTTTTTGATAAGCCGTTTCGAGCACACGTGTGACCGTGGTGCCAATAGCGATGACTTGTTTACCATTCGCATGGGTTTGATTGATGAGCTCAGCGGTTGCTTGTGGTAAATGTGCATACTCACTATGCATGGTGTGATTGAGCAAGTTGTCCGTTTTTACTGGCGCAAATGTACCAGCGCCAACGTGTAAAGTCACAAAAGCAGTACGAATACCTTTTGCCGCAAGTCTGCTCAGTACTGATTCATCAAAGTGTAAGCTTGCAGTCGGTGCAGCCACACTTGCAAGCTTGGTTGGATCATGAAAAACAGTTTGATAACGAGTATTGTCTGTCTCATCTGCATGGCGTTCAAAGTAGGGGGGAATAGGTAGTTCGCCATAAAGCTCTAAATGCGGCAAGATCGGCGCATTAAACGCTAAAATAAATAAGTTGTCTTGACGACCAATCATCACCGCCTTCATATGACCGTCAGCAAGCTGCAAGTGTTGTCCAAGTTTGAGCGCTTTACTGGCTTTAACATGGCAAAGTGCAATATGTTCTTGATTCACGGGTTTGTCATTTGCAGCTTTTACAGATTTTTCAGCCTCTACATATAAAGTCGCTGTCTCTAAATCTGAGATATCAACCAAACGTTCAATCAATACTTCAAGCTTACCGCCAGTATCCTTTTGTCCAAAAAGACGTGCTTTCATCACCTTTGTATCATTAAATACAATCAAATCACCCTCATTTAATAACTCAGGTAACTCAGTGAATAAGCGATCTTCTACAAGCGTAGGGTCTTTTTGATTATTGGCGGGCAAATACAAAAGTTTTGAGGCAGAACGCTGTGAGAGAGGATAGCGTGCAATCAGGCTGTCTGGCAGCTCATAATCATAGTCATCAACGCTCAAATAGTTCAAACCATTGTTGTTTTTTTCGGCATCAATTGAGGCGGCAGTAGTAGAATCTATAGTGTGAAAATCGGTCATAATTAATCTTTAAATGAATGTAAATTTTGGCGTAATTGTAGCAGAAACGATGTCATGAAAGGACAGTTTCGTAACGACTCATGCGCACAAAACGGCTTGTACATTAAATAGCCTAAGCATTAATTGTTAGAATGAATCATTAAAAAAAGCAATGAGCGTCAGTATGTTATTCAAACAAATTTAACTGCGGCAACAATTGGGCGACAGGTGCTAATGAAGAGAAAGTAACACCGACTAAGCGGATAGGTAGCTCACGAGGAATGTCTAAAAACAGTTTGTCTAACCAATAATGGGCAGAATCAGCACTGTTAAAGGCGGTCGATAGCGTGTGTGAGCGGGTGATTTGAGTGAAGTCTGCGTATTTAACTTTTAGAGTAATAGTATAGGCGACCAGCTGTTTTTGTTGTAGTTGATGAAAGGCATCGGCATTCTGTTCATAAATTTGTATACGTAATTCATGGTTATTACTTAGATTGTCTTTGAATGTGGTCTCAGAACCCACAGATTTATGCGCGCGCTCAGATTTGACAGCACGCTCATCACGCCCATGGGCAATATCGTGATAAAACTGTCCACGCTTGCCGAACTCCTGCACCAATACAGCCGCTTGCATTCGCTTGAGATCCGCGCCAGTACTTACACCCATCGCATGTAAGCGCTTGGCAGTGGCTTTACCAATACCATGAAAGCGCTCGATAGGTAGCGTACTGATAAAGGCATCAGCGTCCGCTGGCGTGATGATAGCCGTACCATTGGGCTTATTGATATCAGAGGCAATTTTAGCCAGCATCTTGTTAAACGACACACCTGCTGAGGCCGTTAATCCAGTATGCGCTAGTATTTGTGCCCTTAGCCAGTTCGCCATCAAGGTCGCTGAACCTTTATGGACTTGTAGCCCTGTAACATCGAGATACGCCTCATCTAGAGACAATGGTTCAACATGTGGCGTTAAGCGGTACATAATCTGGCGAATATCGCTACTAACTGCGCGATAAACCTCAAAACGTGGCCTAACAAAAATGACTTCTGGGCAACGTTTACGCGCCTCATAACAAGACATGGCAGAGCGTACACCAAATTTACGTACCTCATAGCTGGCTGCTGCGACCACACCGCGACCACTTGGATCGCCACCAACCACCAATGGCTTACCGCGCAGTTCAGGAAAGTCACGCTGCTCCACACTGGCATAAAAAGCATCCATGTCTATATGAATGATTTTACGAGGGCTAGCATTTATAGAAGTTGTCATACTCACTATTTTACCTGATTCAAGCGCTTTGATTGAGTATCAAAATTTGGATTTATCGATAGACTCCTTTGCTAGGTTAGCAGGACGCTAGCAACAGTATATGAATAATTTTATATGTCATAAATCTTATATATCATAGAGTTAGTTAATGATAAACAGAGGTATTAATTCAAAAAAATCGTATTTACCAAACATATTTTTGCTCTTGAATTATCTAAGTCTACTGTAAATCAAACTCATTTGTACTCTTGCACCACCTGTCGTATCAAGCTCACCGTTTGTCATAAATCTCACATTTAGATGTTACAGTTTTGATTCTGGTGTTTTACAATATAGTATCCGCGCTAATGGATGACTGTAAAACAATAAGCAATGCCTTGTGCGCCTCTATGACCATGTAAAAAAGACATTGCTTGTCGCTCATGCCAAGATCGAAAATGGAGTTTTAGTAAAATTAACTCTTTAAGGACTTGATATTAGAGAGTTTAGAATGACTAAGGAGCTGATGATGAATAATGAACTAAAAGGGAGCGATTTAACAAGAGCGATGCTAGCACGCGGCGATAAAAAAGTATGGTGTGCGGTTTGTGATGATAGTGATGAACAAGCAATGATGGATCATTGTGGTAATGATTTTACGGCTTATATCGTGTCATTTCGTGACGGGCATTTTTATTGTAATGCTGGCATGCCATGGGAATTTGCCGTGCCCATTAAGATAATTGCGGTGCTGCAATCTGAAATAGAGAAGTAAGTGGAGCAATAATATTACCGGCACAAAAAAACCTCCTAATGAGGAGGCTGATTTGTTACTAATATTGGTACCAGTGGTCGGAACGGTATATGGCAATTAAGTTATTGATATTAAATAAAAAATTATTTTTAATAAATTTAGGTGTACACCACAGTGTACATAGAGTGCTGATTTCAAAATCTTGGATCAAAGATGAAGGTTCAATAAGTGTATTGTACCTTGATTTTATGCAAGCTAGAAGACTTACCCCTATTTTGAGTTATAACTTATGGTAGCTGTCTGTATTGACATTACCTGCATCTTCAATTTGTTTTCCATAATTTTCTTCAGGAAGAAATGTTTGTAGTGAACTAGCTTCCTGTTTGGGTGTAGGGGTGACAGTCGGTAGTTTCTCATTATCGCATACTGACGTAATAGAAGATTCTGTATTATACGAGCGACTCGGCTCCTCTTTATAGTCATTCAACATGTTGCCTTTTGGAATTAACTTATCTTCACTTTGCGAGCTAGAGGGCTGCATTTGAAGAATGCCATCGAAAAAAGCATCTTGATTAGGAAAGGATGAGTTTAGTTGAATTTCTTGATTTCGTGTCTGATTATAAGCTGATCCAACCAACTCATTTAAGATATCTTGTTGTGTCTTGCCATAACTCTTGGCAAGATATCTTAGGTTTTCTTTATTCTGTTTCGTCAGCTCTAGGCCAGTCTGTTTAAGTTTCTTAGCCCTATCACGAGAATTTTTCGAGTTACAAGCATCTTTTATTTTCTTTATAAAATCTTCTCTTGTTTGCTCATCACCTTCACCATTTAATTGCGCAAAATTGTTGCGACCCCATAGTTTCTCAAAATTCCAATAATCAAGAACAGCTAGAATGTAATTCAACTTATCGCTTGTTGAATCAAAGCTGATGTCTTGGGTGTACTTAAGTATAAGTACGGTCGGCATCTTATCTTTTATATAGTTATATGCATGCTCTACATTTTTATTATCACGTAAAAACGCTACCGATCTTTTATCTATTTTTGATTTTATGTAAATCTTTTCTAGTCTTTTAAAAGACTCTATACTATCTAATTTTCTTTGTTTAGAAACTGGACCTATAAAATTTATAGCATTGTTCCTTATAGCTATGTTTGAATTGTATATCAAGTCATGTAAAAAATTTCTAATATCACTTTTATTACTGATTGGAGGCATGTCGTTTGTAAATCTATTACAAACTATTTTTAACCATAACGAAGCTCTATCATCTTTGTAAAACCAACCGACGTACTGAAAAGGCGTCAAAATGCGTGGAGTATTCTTCAGCAGAGCTTCAATCTCTCTTTTACTTTTACCTGAGTTCTCCAGTAACTCAACCAAGATATCTTTATAAAATTTAGGTTCTCTAGGCACTGGATCTTTAAACCCTTCATAACTCATTCTATAGTTATATATATGCCAGTAAGTTTCATATTCACTGAAACTCATAACTAGTTTCTCTATTAATGAACGATTATCATTACTATCTAATTTTGGTCGCATTATTGTCTCTTCGTAATGAATTAAATTATATCGATGTATACTGCATCAGTATCACATCATAAAACCGTCATTTTACCGTTAGTGCAAATACATGGTATGTCGATAAATATATACCTTAAGGATAGCTAACACCAGAATTTTTATGAAAAACATATCAGCTAACTCCACCCTGACATAATTTCTAACGCAGACAGCAATTTATCATCAGCTCTGATAAAAAAAACCTAAGCACACAAGAAAAAAGCTGCTTTGAAGCAGCTCATCCTTAGTGGGTTATTTATATTATCTAATACAGTAGCTACTCATCTTGATGCTGAGAGTTGGGCTCTCAGCAACTAACATTATAAAAATACTGATCAACCTGACCCTATGAGAAAATTACCTTATAGGATCACAATCATGTCATGTTCAGTCATTGACCAATCCCAACTTATCTGTAACGTCGATAGACTGGTTACAGATGTTCTATCCAATAACATTAATATCAGTAACGTCAGCATACAGCTTTCAGCATTGTACCTACCGCTGGTAGATAATTATGATTCTAGCTTGGATTATTTCCCGACCATTACTGCTTTTATAAATAGCGCCAATAGAGTAGTGGCTAGTAATCATTCAAAAAAAATGAGGTGGGGTTATTACAATACTAAGAATTTTATTGACAACTTATACGCTTATAAAAATATTATTTTAAAAAATAATATTAAAGTAATTGAGCAAGAAAAAGTTAATACAAAAAAATCAGACATTTACATGCGTCAGATGTTGAATCATTACTCAAGATTGTTAATTGTCCGTGTCGATTTAGGGTATTCAAAAGATACCAGTCATCTGGTGTCTATCGAGACCTTTCATAAACACTTGAAAAAACTTAGAGAGCTTATTGGTAAAACAGAAAGCTGCTTCGAAGAATTAGAGGGCAATGTCATTGCTTTAGAGCAAGGGCATGACCGTGGCTATCACATTCACTTATTGCTGCTGTTTGATGGTTCTAGACGCTGTAAAGATACTCATATAGGAAAGCTAGTGGGAGAAAAGTGGCAGAGTGTTACTGGTGGTCTTGGCAGTTATTACAACTGTAATAATCCGCAGTATAAGAAAGAGCAGGAAGCTCTTGGCAGATTAGGTATTGGCATGATTCATCGTCGTAACCCAAAAGAGGTGCAGAATGCTATTAGGGCTTCTTTGTATTTGACACAGCCTGATAAAGAGAATCAACATTTAAGGGTGAAGCTTCGTAAAATGAAAACCTTCACTCATGGTATCTATGAGACTGCAAAACGTAGAGGTTTGCATAAATAGCAAAATAATTTCAGATATACAGTATCCCCATGAGATGAGATAAGGAGCCATCGCTACCTTATCCATCTACCCCTAAACGTATCATCAAGGTCTGCTTTTAGCAGACCTTTTTTATGCGCCACTATCAAGGAGATATTATGAAACCTATCTGTCCCAATTGTCATTCAGCCCATGTCATAGAAAATATGGATAACAATTTACAAGGTATAGCAGAGGATTTGTTCTCACCGAAGCTACTTGCTGGTATCGGTGCTAGCGTCTGCAAGTACTACAAGATCAACCCCATGATTGGCATCGTCGCAGGTGGTGCTGTTGCTACCGTGATTAATCTGGCACAACAAAAGCTTATTCAGCCGCCACTCGTTAAAGCGGCTCTCATACCGCGCTATCTATGCAGTACCTGTCAGCATACCTTCAGTATCTGACTTTCTCACTTATCCAAGTACTTATTTTATCGAACTATAAAGGAGCAATAACATGGCACATTTAATCGAGAGCATGGCATACGTCGGTGAAACCCCTTGGCATGGCTTAGGTAACGAGCTTGTGCCTAAGCAGCCTATTGAGGTCTGGGCCAAGCAAGCAGGTATGGATTGGCGTATTGAGTCATCAGATGTGAGTTACATGGCAACCAATGATAAAGGCCAAAACCTGATCATGCCTTATGACAATAACAAAGTTCTGTACCGCAGTGATACCTTAGAGCCACTATCCGTTGTTAGTCAACGTTATCAAGAAGTACAACCTAATGAGATCTTAGAGTTTTATCGTGATCTAACTGAACAAGCAGACTTTGAGCTAGAGACCGCAGGTGTGTTAAAAGGCGGTCGTAAGTTCTGGGCATTAGCTCGTACCGGTCAATCCGCGACGCTACGTGGCGGTGATGTCAGTCATGGCTATTTGCTACTAGCAACTGCTTGTGATGGCACGCTTGCCACCACAGCTCAATTCACCAATATTCGCGTGGTATGTAATAACACTTTAGCGATCAGCTTAGCTGATGGTAGTGGCGGTGTGGTGAAAGTACCGCATAGCACTACCTTTGATGCCGAGAAGGTAAAGCAGCAATTAGGTGTATCTGTTAATCAATGGAATGAGTTTAACTATGAGATGAAGCAGTTGAGCAATAGACGAGTCACTCAAGCAGAAGCGGCCAATTATTTAAACCGTGTATTTAATGACGTTAAGGATGATGGCTTAATTCTGTTTAATACGGCTAAGAAAGAAAAAGATGCGGTCCCGAATGCTAAAGCTATGAATCAGGTGATGACAATGTTTAACGGTCAAGGTCGCGGTGCTGACCTAGATTCTGCCAAAGATACGGCATATGGCTTACTCTCTGCCATGACTGAATATGTCGATCATGAACGACGTGCCATGTCGAGAGACCATCGTTTGGACTCTGCATGGTTTGGCGCAGGCGCTAAACTCAAAGATAAAAGCCTCGATGAAGCGCTACGCTTAATTGCCTAGCCACTCTATCTGTCTAATGAATCAGCCACGCCTTTGAGCGTGGTTTTTTTATGCCGTCAATGAAACAAGGCACATTCATAGATCACCAAGAATAAACTTAATAAAGGAGTTCACCATGAACATGATTGCATTAAACAATACAACAATGACTCAGCTAAGACCTAAACGTTCAACCATTACGGGTAAAGCATCTCGAACTGCTAAATCTAAAACTAAGGCCAAATCAGCAGAAGTTACGCTAAAGCAAAATGAAGTTATTAGTAAACCTATTCAACCAAAGACATCAACCACGCCTAAGCGTTTGGTCAACACCAAAGATTTAAGCCATGAAGACTGGCTACAGTTTCGCAAGCAAGGCATTGGCAGCTCTGATGCCGCTGCTGCCTGTGGTATCCATCCGTATTTGTCGATGCTTGAACTATGGATGATCAAGACTGGTCGTATGACCTCAAACATCGATGAGAGCATTGAAGGTTATTCGCCACTCTACTGGGGCAATACCTTAGAGCCGATGGTGGCTAAGTATTATCAAGAGCATACTGGAAACAAGGTACGCCGCGTCAATGCCATCTTGCAGCATCCTGATCCTGACAAAACTTTTATGCTGGCTAACCTAGACTATGCCATCACTGGCAATGATGAGGTGCAGATTTTAGAGTGTAAGACCGCTGGTGAACATGGTGCCAAGCTCTGGAAGCATGGTGTGCCGTTATATGTGACGTGCCAAGTACAGCATCAGTTGGCAGTCACAGGTAAACAGGCTGCGCATATCTGCGTGCTGCTGTGTGGACATGAAGCCAAGATATACAAGGTTGAGCGTGACGAGCGCTTGATTGAGTCCATCATGGAGCATGAGCATCTATTCTGGCAGTACGTAGCAACAGATACGCCACCAACCCCTGATCATTCTGAATCTGCTGCTCGGGCATTAAAGCAGCTTTATCCAACGCCTAAACCTTCAAGCAAGGTTGATCTAACAGATGATGACGGTGCTAACAAGCTATTTGAGCAATTGCTGAGCTACCGTGACTATATGCAAGAGCTAGAGCAGCGTCATGATCAGGTGAAGCATCAACTGCAAACGCTGATTGCTGATAATGAAGTTGCTGTGTTTGATAAAGGCGCGATCTCTTGGAAACGCTCGAAAGACAGTGTCGGTCTTGATAGCAAAGCCGTTACTAAAGCTCATCCTGAGCTGTTAGCCAAGTTTAGTAAAACAAAGCAAGGTAGCAGACGATTCGTTGTGCTTAGTGACTGAGCTGACGATCACTCAATCATCAAGAAAGTAATCAACCAGTCAAAGCTAATGAATCAAAGCAAGTGCATAACTGCCCACCTATCACAGGTGGGCTTTTTTATGGCTCAACATACTCTATAAACACATAAGGAATACCATTATGATTAAAGGTCTAACGATAACCCCACCAGTTTTAGGTCGTATCAGCATTGGGCGTGTCATTGTAAAAGATGGCAAGCGTTTACCCGCTAAAGACGATCAATTTACCATCACCAGTCAAGTGCAGAACAAAGATGGCTGGATCAATCATCCACTTGATGCAAAGCTACGCGAAAAGAATGACGGTAAGCTGAGACAAATACCCGTACGCATGTTGTTTAATGATCCTGAGTTAAACCTGCGAGCAGAGTACACACTGTTCGATAGGCAAACAGGTCGTCCACTATGTGTCGGCGATGGTGAACAGTGTCAACGCAGAACTAGCAATGGCGTAGAGCAATTACCGTGTCCATCCCCTGATCGCTGTCCACTGGCACAAGGCGGTGCTTGTAAGCCGTATGCCAGACTGTACGCAAATCTGAGTGAAGACGATGAGCTAGGTACGTTTATCTTTCGAACTACTGGCTTTAACAGCATCCGTACTTTGGCAGCACGTTTAAGCTACTTTGCCGCAGTATCAGGCAATAAGCTGTCGTGTCTACCATTGCAACTAACACTCAGAGGTAAGAGCACCACGCAAAGCTATCGCACACCGATTTACTTTGTGGATTTGACACTACGTGATGATGTGACGCTGAAACAGGCCGTACAAGATGCTGGGGCTATTGATCGGGAGCTGAGCGAACATGGCTTTGATCAAGCAGCACTAGAGACAGCAGCCAAACAAGGTTATGTGAATTCATGCTTTGAGGTTGATAACGATAGTCTACTCGATGTGGCTGAAGAGTTTTATCCCGTAGAAACAGATGAGGCTAATAGTAATCATCAAAGAGGGTCACAAAATGGTATGGCTCCCTACAATGTCGGTAATATTGAAAGAAGTCTAAGAGAGAGTGTGACAGCTATAAGTTAAAGCAGTAGTAAGGATATACGGCATAAAAAAGGAGCTGATTATTCAGCTCTTTTTTCATGTGCTTGATAAGGAGTACGTGCGGTCAGTATAGGACGCCGTAAAAAAATATGGGACTCCGTAACTGTATGAGAAGAAAGATTCTCATTAACTTACAAAGGAGCTAGTCATGGAAAATTTTAATATAACACAGCCTGTAATCGAGCAATGCAATCACATCCCACAGTTACTAAACATCAAAGATGTCGGTCATTACACAGGTCTTAGTCGTTCCACGATATACGAGCTTAACAATAAAAAATCCAAGCGCTATGACTCAACCTTTCCTAAGAAAATACAGCTTACACAGGTTAGGGTAGTGTGGGTAGCAAGTGAGATTGCAGAATGGATTGAAACTAAGATGAACGAACGATTGGCCTAGGCTTATCAAACCACCTTACCTCTGATAAGTAGGGTGGTTTATTTTTTTGTTCAAAACCATTTAATAAGCCTGAGTAAACGTAGTCGGTTCAGCATTTTAATACAAGCAGTTCTACTAGTACATGGTTCTAAGAGATAGATAAATGCAAGCAACTATTCGCATTTTAAAAAATGCTTGAAGATTAGTGTTTTTAGACTTCTATAACAGATTTCAGAAGTTTTCTACCCAGCCATTTTTGTCCTCAATATATAAAAGAACTGCTAAGCCACCTTCATAACTATCAGGCATGCCTCCTGTCGACTCAATGTACTTATCAAGACTGTCTATAAAACTATGTGATTTATCGGTAGACCAGTAAAAGCCATTTTGTAAACCTCGGTTTCGGCCTTGACTATCGTAAGTCACACCGTTTTTAGCATAAGCTTTAATGTCGTACTCGCCTTTATAGCGATAAGAGTTAGGAATATCTTTCCACTGTTTTGATAGAGCTATAAACCCATTGCAATAAGTATCACCTTTACAAGCTGATATTTTCGGTGCTGATTTAGGATTCTTATATATTTTCATCATTTCAGGTAGACCAGCAAAGCTAGAAATACTGATAAACATTACTGCTAGTCCAATGAATATTTTTTTCATTATAAATCCTTATAAATTAATTAGTACAGATATCTAAAGAGCCGTTCTTAGTTTTATAACAGTAAAGTAGGTGATTGGCATTGGCAGCTTCTGATGGCTTTACCTTCGTATGGAATGTGCCATCTCTTAGGTAAGAAATAACTTGCTTAGGTTTTATATTGCTATCTGGACCACCTGGGTAATAAGAGTAATCGCATTCGCCATCCATACCGCATGCCCCTTCAAATAAATGATACTTATTACCAATTTTTATATTTTCATAAACTCCGCCAGCACCACCACCTGATGAGACGATACATGACTGTGTCTGTTCTAAAGTATCGCCAGCGAAGCTATAACAAACTTTTACTTGATCAGGAGACGAGTGAGCATACGAGAGCAGAGGTAGGCTTAAAGCAGCAAAAGCGATAGCAATTGTTTTGTAATTCATTATGTTCCCTCTGCTTATTTATAGGTAGTTAACGTATTCTTTATTTAGTCAAAACGACAAGTGAGTGTCTTGTTTTTCGTGTCGTATTCAGCCTTAGACTCATACAAGCTACCATCCATCGAATCTTCAACTTGACGACCTTTGAAGTTAGGCCAAATACTATTTACATCAGCATTTCTTGCAAATTTTAGAACTTCCTGACCACCCTCAGACTCAGGTCTAAATTTATAATAATATTCTGCCAAAGGTTGACCGCGGTAGAAAACATTATCTTTGAACTTAAAATGATACTCAGTATATTCATAATTAACATCTATATTGACATCATCAACTATACGAGCAAAACCAGGATGCCATTGTGACTTCGGCTTTACATAATACTCATAACCATCATCTATAACAGGATCAACGATTGGAACGTCTCGAACTGCTTTAATGTTTTCAATAAGTTGTGAGTTAAGCAAAGCAATTTTCTGATAGCCAGCAGAGCTATCCCCAATACAAGCATCTTCCATCCAACCGAACAAGTAATATGCGTTTGCTACATCTCCCTGTTTATTTAGCTTATTGGTTTTATCATAATCTTCAAAAGCAGTTTTAAAGCCTCCGACAGTTTCAGTAGCAGCGGTGCTCACAGCTTGCGTAATCGCATTGGTTTGAGCGCAGCCTATCAATATCAATGTCGTACTAAAGAGCGAAGCAACTAGCATTGAAGATTTTATAGTCATAAAAATGCCTTTTGAATAGATTGAGTTATCTGTTGATAGTGATTAAAGGGTATTATAATTTTTAGAACAGCTGTTAGCTTTTATGACCTTTATTTAGCTAATGATAAATAGTTTAGCTTGTAGCTAGCAGTAACACTCAATAATAATAATTTGTGGATAATCAAACGAAGTGGATTGTATATGGATATAGCATAATACAAAATATTGCAAGAGAAATGTATTATTTCTAGACCTTGATAGTCATAACTATGATAGTTTTAAGCATTCGAATTAAGTAAACTATTTAGTTTGTGATGGAACTGAAGTATTACAAAAAAGAGTGACTAAGGGGCAAACATATATTCAATTGAATTATGCAGTATAAGTGCTCCAGCCTGTGGTAAGGGGTTATAAGTATATGAAATATAGTTTGCTAAAAAATCGAAAAAAATAGTTTCGTAAAGGATGAGGCGCCAGTAAATCGGTTGCTAATTAAACTAGTATAAACGGATGTAAGTAATAGCAGATATGACAATATTAAACATGATAGACAGCCCGCCAAATGCTGCTGCATTGATGCAATCTCTGAGAGATATTGGCTATGAGTTAGACACAGCACTAGCTGACTTGATTGATAACAGTATTACAGCGAGTGCAAGTCTTGTTGATATCGTGTTTGATATAAAACCAGAAACCAAAGTTGCAATTATCGATAATGGTGATGGAATGAGTCGTGATGAGCTTATTAAAGCGATGACCATTGGCTCAAAAAACCCTTTAATTGAGCGTGATAATAAAGATCTAGGAAGGTTTGGTCTAGGTTTGAAAACAGCGTCATTTTCTCAGTGCAAACGTTTAACTGTGATAACGAAGCAGTTCGATAAAATTTACGGTATGTGTTGGGATCTTAATCAGGTATCAAAGAGTAATAGCTGGAAATTAATTCAGTTAAGTACAGATGCTATTGATACCACTTATCAAGTACGGCGCTTAAAACAAATAGATACAGGTACATTGGTTGTATGGGAGCAGTGCGATCGTTTAAATGACGATCACAAGCTAGGCAGTGAAACGCACTTACTGCAAAAATTTGAAGAAGCAGAATCACATTTGAGACTGATTTTCCATCGATTCTTGGACACATCTTATCGACATGCCGACAACTTACAGATTAGGATCAATGGTAGAGCTATTGGTTTTGTAGATCCATTTTTTCGCTCTTCTCTTGCCACTCAGTTTCATAATAAAGAAAGCATTAGATATAAGAATACTTATATTAGCATTCAAGGCTATACGCTACCGCATCATTCAAAATGTAACCAAACAGAGTATGAGAAATACGCACTAGGCAGCTACCGAGATAAGCAAGGGTTTTATGTTTATCGAGCTAATCGGTTATTGATCTTAGGGGACTGGTTTCGATTGACTAGTAAATCTGATTTGACAGCGCTAACACGTATCGAGATTGATTTGCCTAATAATTTCGATAGTGAATGGCACATCGATATCAAAAAATCCCATGCCAAGCCGCCTGACCAGATTCGTGATCAATTAAAGCATTACATAGATACCTATGTTTCTGGCTCTAAGCGCGTTTATAACTCTAAAGGCTATCGCAAAAAATCTGTCACCAATCCAGTCTGGCATCAATATACCAACAAGGGTTTGAAGTCTTATCAGGTTAATAAAGAGCATCCACTAATCCAAAGGCTAATTACTGAGTTAAAACCATCTCAATCTAGTCAGTTAAAAGATGTGATAGCACTTATTGAGAAAAGTTTTCCTGTGGATCAGTTTTATTCAGAATATGCCGCCGCACCAAAAGACTTTAAGACGAAGCTAACGGATAAAGAAATAGAAGCACTGGCTATAGATTATTTAAAAAACTTTGCTGATATGAATTTGGACATCAGCCTTATAAAGAGTTTTTTAGAAACGAGTGAACCTTATTGTAACTACCAGGGAGATTGGCAGTTATTTTTGAATAACAAAGGACATTAAAGTATGAGTGATCAAACCATTAGCAGAATTTATGAAGCGTGTATAGCTGCTATGTCCAGTAACAGTAATTTATCATCTTTTGAGGCAATTACAGGAATGATGATGATGCATGGTCTAAAGGTAGAGGATCAACAAGCTGCCTTTGAATTGCTCAAGCATAAGATAGAAACTTACTTTAGTACTGAGCAGCAGCCAGCCCATATTCTAGATAAAGAACAAGAAACCATACCATGGCTACAATCTGTATCAAGTAATGAGTATTATAGTGATCGTTACTATGAACATTTGAGAACTGAAGGCCAACTGCCTAATAAAGTAATCAGTGTTATGAAATCAACCAATAGAGAGATATTGGAGCGATTAGGTAATCCCAATATTGATACGCCGTTTAAGCGTCAAGGCTTGGTAGTCGGTAATGTTCAATCTGGTAAAACGGCTAACTATCTGTCTTTGATCAACCTTGCCGCAGATTATGGTTACAAACTGATTATCTTGATCACAGGTATTCATAATAATCTAAGATCTCAGACCCAAAAGCGAGTTAACGAAGGCTTTATTGGCAAAGATAGTGAAAAACAAAAACATATTGGTGTAGGGCATAGCAATGATCCAGCGGTTATGGCTGTTATTAAATCAAATGAACCACACTGCTTCACTACTGTAACCGACGACTTTAACGGAAAAATACGTGCCTCAACTGCGGTCAGACCAGAGAATGCTAAAAACCCTGTAATTATGGTCGTCAAGAAAAACTATCATACTTTAGATAATATTATTGAGTGGCTACGTAATAATGAGGATGGTCAGCGTTTTATTGAGACACCAGCACTTATTATCGATGATGAGGCAGATAATGCTTCGATCAATACTAGCAAGAATCCAAATGAGACCACTCGAATTAACGGACAAATTCGAGAAATGTTCAACTTGTTTAGTCAAGGCTCCTACATCGGTTATACAGCGACACCATTTGCCAATATTTTTATTGATCCTGATGATTATGATCAAGCAAAAGCGGATGACTTATTTCCGAAAGATTTCATTTTTACCCTTGAAGCACCTTCTAACTATATGGGTGCAAAAGAGTTTTTCTTGAATGATAACGGCGACCCTAATTATGATTCTCCTTATATTGAATTTATCGATGATAATGAGAGCACAATCCCATTAAAAAAACCAAAAGATTTTGAAATTACGGAACTGCCAAAGAGCTTGATAGATGCTATGTATGAGTATCTAGTGAGTATCGTTATCAAAGATGTGCGGTCGATTGGGAATCGGCATACATCTATGCTTATCAACGTGTCTCACAAAACACAAGAACAAAAAGATGTGTTTGGGCTAGTAAGTCAAGAATATGAAGAGATAAGAAGAGCTGTAAAATACTTAGGCGCTAAAGATCAAGATGAGCGCATACAAAACCATCACTTGGCGGCACTTTATCGTAAGTATTTGGCATATAGCGATGAATGTCATGTGGATGAATTTTTTGAGAAGCTACAAAATGTCATCGAGACAATTAAGGTCAAAATCATTAATAGTGCAAGTGATGACAAGCTAGATTATGACAATTATGCAGATGGCTTAAACGTCATCGCTATTGGTGGCTATAGTCTGTCTAGGGGTTTTACTTTAGAAGGTCTCACTATTAGCTATTTAATTCGTAATACGGCTATGGCTGATACTTTGTTACAGATGGGACGTTGGTTTGGCTATCGTGATCGTTATCGTGACCTTTGCAAACTCTATATTCCTGACGCTTCATTTGAATGGTATGCCTTTATCGCTCAATCTATCGAAGAGCTACGCAAAGAATTTATCATTATGGAGCAGAGTAGCTTAACTCCATCTGAATATGGTTTAAAGGTTAGAAATAGCAACACTGGCTTACTTATTACAGCAAAAAATAAAATGCGCCACGCAGAATCAGTGACGTTATCCGAAAGTTTCTCTGAAAGCAGCTTTACCCTCAGAGGTATTGTGCTGAATGACTTAGACCAGCAGCGCCGTAAGTTTGCTACTTTTGGATCTCTTATTAATGATCAGTACGGACTCCATAGCGCTTACAGTCATGATAAAGAAAAAGACCATGAGTTATTTCTCTCAGCAAATGATGTCACTGTGAATGATATTACCGCATTGCTCTCTAATTATGAGTATTCGATAGATGATCTTGATCGTAAAGAGGCACTATATACTTATATTTTAGAAAGAAAAGATGAAATGGCGACATGGGATGTTGTCATTCATAAAAGCTTTTTAGGTGTGCAAGCACCATCACAGCTCCGTACCTTTGCTAAGTCTTGCTACGATCAAGATCATGTTAAAACCGCTGATGGTGGTGGTCGTATCTTACGCCCGTGGGAAGAGGCTTTTGGTTTAACTGAAGAGCAATACGATAGAGCAGAGCGACAAAGAAAAGTAGCAGGTATCAGTCAGACCGCACAATTTTATCGAAAGAATAGAGATAAACCCTTATTGGTGCTTAAATCATTAGACTTAAAAAAGAGGCAGAAAAATGCTGAAGGTGAGACTGAAGATGAACTCGTATTTAGTCATGTACCTGCATTTGCCATTAGCTTTCCAAAATCTGAAAATCATCAGCCCGTAAGCTACATTGTCAACAAAGTATATGTAGAGGGCTATATCGGCAGTATGGAAGAAGCTGATGAAGAACTAGGAGAGTGATGATGACCAATCAAACGGATCTAGAAGGTTATTACGATGACTTGATGAATGAGCTAGATCATAACTCATCATCTCAGGGTGAATATAAGGAGATACTATATATAGAGCGAACCCTGCCTTATCTGCAAGAACAGGGCGTTGTAAACGATATGGATTTACATCATTTTCACCGTCCACGTTATGGTCGAATTGATGGATTAGGATTTAATGGGGATTATGATAGCCCTGATTCAGATCCGCTTGAATTGGTTATTTTGATTAATAATTTTAATCACGAAGATAGCTTACAGACTTTGACCAACAGCCGTATTGATCAGTTAAAAAAGTCTGCAACTCGATTTTTTAATAATGCTTTAGACAGCAGTTTTATCGAAAGCTTAGAAGAAAGCTCTTCTGGCTATATTGCTGCTAAAGAGATCTTTCAAAAGTATGCTCGCATTGAGTCGATAAAGCTGATTATTTTAACCAATGCTCAGCTGAGTAAAAGCGTAGCAAATAAAAGGGAGGTTGATGAAGAGATAAGTTTACCTTTACGATTGGATATTTGGGATGTGAAGCGTCTTTATGATTTAGAGAGCAGTCAATCTCAATCTGAAGCAATCGAGATTGATTTGATGGAGTGGGGTGGTGCTATTCCTACGCTAGTCGCAACTGAGTCTGAAGAGCTGACAAGCTATTTATGTGTCATCAATGGCGAAACTTTAGCAAACTTGTATGATGAATATGGCGCTAGATTATTAGAAGCAAACGTACGTAGTTTCTTAGAGTTTCGTGGCAAGATTAATAAAGGGATCAGAAAAACAATCAATACAGAGCCATCACTATTTTTCAGTTATAACAACGGCATAACAGCGACAGCGTCAGAGGTAGAGTATGACGCTGATAAGCGTGCTATTACTAAGCTGAATAACTTACAGATTGTGAACGGTGGTCAAACCACAGCATCCTTATTATTAACACGTAAAAAAGACAGAGCTGATTTGAAGGATATTCACGTACAAGTGAAACTAAACGTCGTCAGTGCTTCGAAGTCTGATGAGCTAATTAGCAATATTTCAAGATATGCCAACTCGCAAAACGCGGTTAAAGACTCTGACTTTTTCTCTAACCATCCGTTTCATCGACGACTTGAGGAGATCTCACGCCGAGTATGGGCACCGCCATCGGATGATAATATTAAGCAGACACGCTGGTACTATGAGCGCGCACGTGGTTCGTACCTCAATGCTCAAAGTAAACTGACCATCGCAGGCAAAAAAGCATTTAAATCTGAGCATCCAAAATCACAGCTTATTGTTAAAACAGATTTGGCTAAGATATATCTGATTTTTGATAAAAAGCCGCATGATTCGATCAAAGGGGCGCAGATGGCATTTAGAGGGTTTGCTCAATCTATAGAGAAGATATGGGAGCACTCACCCGAGCAAATCAATGATTACTTTTTTCAAGAAGTCGTTGCTAAATTTATTATTTGGAATGCTTGTAAGAAGTCTGTTTATAGTCAAGAAAAATTTGTGGGTAATACCAAGGCGACAATCACCGCTTATAGCATCTATGTGATTAAATCTTTAATGGATAGAGAGTCGCTTGATTTTAACTATCCTAAAATATGGAACAACCAGTCAGTCAATGCTCATTATCATAATCAATTCATTCAAACGTCTACTAAAGTGAATGCGTTACTTAATCAGCTTAGTGAAGAGTCTGGGAAAGCCGTGCTATCCATGGCAAAGGCTAAAGATACTTTAACAGTGTTTCAAAAAATCATTGATAGTAAGAAGTACTTTGAGCTTGATATGTACTTCAAAAGTCAGCTAGTGCCAGATAGCGTTATCAAAGAAAAGCAGCAAGACGTGGCAAAAAAGGCAGTACAAACTGTTAATTCATTAAACGAGCTGTGCGCTATGCCAGTGAGTAACTGGACAACGTTAATCAAAAAAGCGAAAGAACAAGATTTACTAAGTGCTAAAGATGAAGATATCGTGTCTATTATTCCAAATCTGCTACAAGGTAGATCTAGAAATAATCCAACGAATGGACAAGTTAAAGCGATTAACCATGTGCTAAATGATTTAGAGACTCATGGCATCTATCTGAAACAAGCTTAAACTTATTTACATGAACAGTGTGAACTACTCTTAACAGTAAGCATATAAGGACTCTAAGAATGAAAAAACTTATTTACGTATTACCTTTAATAATTGTCGGCATGATGCCTGCCTTCGCAGATACTAATACTTTGAAGATAAAAACCGTAAAAAATATGTACAATACCGCAGTCAAAGCAAGCGCTAATGGTCAAGATGTGGATACATTGGATAGCCTATTCAAATATTCAGATAGAGATTTACAAAACGCTGTAGCGTTATCTAGGATCAGCCGCATGAGTGATGACGGCATGGAGCTAACTGAATGTCATAGTGCTTACGAAACACTCATTATTAATCCTAGTAATGGCTTCTCAATTGATGAAGCTCAGAATATTAACTATAAAGTATTGAGTAACGGCAGGGTGAGAGCCAATGTTAAGTACACTAATGAGTATATTGGTGTAAAAGACTTTTCGTTAGAGTGTAATGGTAGCAGTTGTAAAATTACAGATGTGCTGAATTCCGAAGGTGACTCAGGCAAACAAACCGCTGAGAAGTTATGTCGTTAAGCAGTTACACAGCTTTTGGGGAAGCCTCGTAGGGAGCCTTTCCCGAAAACTGTATAATTCCTCACAGTCCTCTATCCATAAAAAAGCCACCTTCGCATTTCGCAAGGTGGCTTATTTTTTTACTAGAACTATTACTTATCTACTATTTATCAAGTGCAGTTGTTCATATGCTGTGCTTCTGTTAAATCTGGGTTGCGACAATCGGTTGATGGATCATATCCGTCGTCATAACCTGAACGTTCAATAATGAATCTACGCAGATCAGCATCTGTGCCACCACCAAGGGTAAAGTCATTTAATAAATCTACCATGTCTTGTGGTACTTCAATATTGTTGTCTACAAGGTAGTCAATGTGCGCTGCTTGTTCTGGCGTTAGTACTTCGGTCGTTTCTACAGCGTAAGTACCTGCTTCATTATTGTAGTAGTCGTTATTCGAAGTATCATAAGTAGTTTCACTTTCATCTGATATGGATGTCATGTCAGCATCCAGCTGCTCACTTAGATCTTGGAATATATCATCATAGGTTTCACTTGCAACCTCTTCATCAATCAAGCCGAAGTCAGCGAAAGAAGATTCTTCGATGTCCTTATTAGAGTTTTTACCTTTTAAGTCTAACGAAAAAGAAATCCTTGTGACTTTCCAACTAAGACCGTCTCTATGCATAATCACATCTAATGACTCATCCGTGTCATCAGCATCAATGATCTGAACTTTGAATCGATTAAATGACAAGTAGCCTGCTTTATAATCAATATCTGTATCTTTGACTTTGGGTTCATCTTTGGTTGCCTTGTCATCTAAGCCAAAGTCTAACTCTTGCCCTTGAAGCATTAATGCAACACCATCAGGTGTGACCACACCATCGACGATTGGGTCTATCATTGCAGCGGCCAACATAGTGCCCAAAGCCTCAAAACCATCTTGCTCATCACTTACAGCAAGCTCTTCAACCATAGCGGCTTTGACTTGATCTTTTATGCTCTGCTTAACGCTAGGGAAATCAATATACCCTGACAGCTTATCTGCGTCTTTCTGTTCAGCAGCATTTTTAATGTTATACAAAGCTATATATGGTGAAGCGTAGAGATAAATCGCAAATATAACCAACAAGCCTGCCAACCAAGGTAAAAGCTTTTTCAAAGAATCTCTCCTGAATTTCTAACAATATTAAAAGACGATAAAGTAATACGGATAGCTAACGCTTAGTCTGAAGTGGTTAACTGCTATGCTAAAAAACGTAACCCTCGCCAACTCCCTGTACTTATATAGATTTACATAGTAGTAACATTTAGAAATTAATGCTAACATTAGTTGACTTGTAAAACAATTTAATAAACTTTTATTTACCAAAAATACCTTTCAGTATTCGACAGGAACATCACCGTTGTCGTCCGTACGATAATATTCTTAGGTTTATATAAATTCTGAGTCCAGCAAAATAAAAATTAACCATTGTTTATGATCTAGGTTGAGTACGAGATAACAGTTCCTTCCAAAAATGAGTTGATAGATAAGCTTGCTTAAAAGCACAATCTAGCTAAAATTGTTACCACAAAGCGAATCACTTTCTTGTACGACTAATCATGCATTCATTGCATGGTTAGCCCTTAGAACATAGAGAACAAAAAAATATGGCTAAAACACCGGTAAGCAAAAAAGATAAAACAGACAATAGCAATTTTGAAGAAGCCCTTTGGGATGCGGCCAACAAGCTACGGGGTAGCGTCGAATCCTCAGAATATAAGCATATCGTCCTTAGCCTGATTTTCTTAAAGTTCATCAGTGATACTTTTGAGCAGCAGCGCCAAAAGCTGATCGATACGGGCTATGAAAAGCATATCGATATGGTGCAAGCCTATACCAAAGATAACGTGTTCTATTTGCCAGAGGAGAGCCGTTGGAGTTTCATTCAGCAGAATGCCAAGCAAGAAGACATCGCCCTTAAAATCGACACTGCTCTCAGCACCATCGAAAAAACCAACCAATCATTGAAAGGCGCATTGCCTGACAATTACTTCTCACGTCTAGGCTTAACGGCCAGTAAGCTTGCCGCATTGATTGATGTGGTCAATAACATCGATACTATTGGTAATCCAGAAGAAGATACCGTCGGGCGCGTGTATGAGTATTTCTTAGGTAAGTTTGCCGCGACTGAAGGTAAAGGCGGTGGTGAGTTCTATACGCCCAAATCTGTAGTCAATCTCATTGCAGAAATGGTTGAGCCGTATCAAGGTAAAATCTATGACCCCTGCTGCGGTTCAGGCGGTATGTTCGTTCAGTCAATTAAGTTTATCGAGAGTCACCACGGTAATACCAAAGACGTGTCTATCTATGGGCAAGAGTACACCAGCACGACCTATAAGCTCGCTAAGATGAACCTTGCCATTCGTGGTATCTCTAGCAACTTGGGTGATGTGGCAGCCGATACGTTCTTTAAGGATCAGCACGAAGACCTAAAAGCGGACTTCATTATGGCAAACCCACCTTTTAACCAAAAGGATTGGCGCGCGCCTGATGAACTGGTCGATGATCCACGCTGGGCAGGGTATCCGACACCGCCGACGGGCAATGCCAACTATGCATGGATATTGCACATGATATCTAAGCTCTCTGAGCATGGCACAGCAGGTTTCGTACTGGCAAATGGTTCGATGTCTACCACTACTAGCGGTGAAGGTGAGATACGCGAACAAATCATCAAAAACGATCTGGTTGATTGCATGATTGCGCTACCGGGTCAGCTGTTTTATACCACGCAGATTCCGGTGTGCTTATGGTTTATCAGTAAAGACAAACAAGCCAAGTCCGCCCACAGCAATGCACGTGGACTACGTAATCGTAGTGGTGAAACGCTATTCATTGATGCCCGTAATATCGGAAGCATGGTTGATCGTACGCATAAAGAGCTCACCACTGATGATATCGAAGCGATTGCTAAGACGTATCATGCATGGCGTGGTGAGAAAGAAGCTGGCGGTTATGAAGCCTACACAGACGAAGCAGGCTATTGTAAATCGGCGACGCTTGACGAGATCAAAGCCAATGATTATGTACTGACCCCTGGGCGTTATGTCGGTGCTGCGGCAATAGAAGATGATGGCATACCGTTTGAGACTAAAATGCTAGAGCTAAGCCAAATGCTATATGCACAGATGCAAGAGTCAGAAAAGCTAGACGCGACCATTCGTCAGAACTTGGAGGGATTGGGTTATGGCGAGTAATTGGGAAGAAATGCGTCTTGATGAAGTAACAGAACTTATTATTGATTGTCCTCATTCAACACCTAAGTGGATGGACGAAGGCGTTGTTGTTCTTCGTAGCAATAATATAAAAAATGGTAGGTTGGATTTATCCTCGCCTAGTTTTACTAACGAAGAAGGCTATCAAGCTAGAGTTAAAAGAGCTATACCAGAATCAGGTGATTTAGTTCTAACTCGTGAAGCACCAATGGGAGAGGTTTGTCAAATTCCAGAAGGGCTACGTTGTTGCCTTGGTCAGAGAATGGTTTTATTAAGAGTCAAAAAAGAAGTAATGGATTCAAGGTTTTTATTATTTGCATTACAAAGCCCATATCTACAACATCAAATTAGTTGGAATGAAGGAACAGGAACGACGGTTAGTAATATTAGGATACCAAATATTAAGGCCTTCCAAATTCCTACACCTCCTTTTAAAGAACAAAAAGCCATTGCCCATACTCTCGGTTGTTTAGATGATAAAATCGAGCTAAACCGCCAAATGAACGAAACGCTAGAAGCGATGGCGCAGGCGTTGTTTAAAAGTTGGTTTATTGATTTTGATCCGGTGATTGATAATGCGCTCGCAGCTGGTAACGTTATTCCTGATGAATTTATCGAACGTGCTGAGCAACGTAAAGGCATTGAGAAAAAAGACAATTCAGATATTCAGGACTTATTCCCTGATACGTTTGAGTTTACGGAAGAAATGGGTTGGATTCCGGAGAGTTGGGAGGTAACACCACTTGCAGCGTTAATAAAATTAACTGGAGGTGGTACTCCAAAGACATCAATTCCTGAATATTGGAATGGCGATATTCCTTGGTTCTCGGTTGTAGATGCTCCGTCCTCATCTGATGTTTTTGTTCTCGATACTGAAAAACACGTTACCAGTTTAGGTGTAGAGAACTCATCAACTAAAATTTTATCTGTTGGGACAACAATCATTAGTGCACGAGGAACAGTTGGTAAATGTGCCATGGTTTCGCGTCCAATGGCTATGAATCAATCATGCTATGGAGTTTCAGGGAATGAAGGCATTTCTAATACTTTCGTTTATTACTCTGTGTTTCTAAGCGTATCAGAGCTACAGAGCAAAGGGCATGGATCTGTGTTCAACACCATTACTGGAGATACATTTAAATCTATTAATGTAGCATTTAGCGGTGGACGTTTAACACGGGAGTTTGACAATTTAGTAAGTCCTTACTTTGAAAAAATATTAGCAAATAGTCTTCAAGTAAAAACCCTATCAAAACTCCGCGACACCCTTTTACCTAAGTTAATGTCAGGTGAGCTACGCATCCCTGATGCTGAAACGCTTGTAGATGAAGCCCTATAGCTTTTGACAGTAAACGTTTATCCCAAAAATATAATCATTAATGGAGTTTAAGATGAATAAGCTTTTACTTAGTTTGGCGCTTAGTTTAGGTGCTTTATCAGTAACTCCTGCAATGGCTGCCGCTCCTGCTTTCTCTGCCAGTCAAATGGCTCAAGTTAGAATCAAAGACTTAAGTTTTAATGAAGTTATGCGTCAGTTTTATAATGGTCAAATGGTTCCTACTGTTGCAGATGACACATATATTGATTCGTTACCAAATATTGGTTTAGGTCGTGCTGATAGCACAGCATACAGAACAGTAGCGTTAATGCGTCCTATAGAGCTTTATGACAACACGGAAGGTGAGCAACGTTATTTAGTGACCATTGAAAAAGTGCTCGTTCATGATGACTCGCTAGAATACTGTTTTCCTTGCGGTTCAAAGGCAGATTTATACAGCTTTAAAAAGCTGAATAACGGACAGTTCCAACTAGTAAGCAGAACATCTGAGAGCGTAGAGTTTTCAAGTATCTACAGTTCAATGGATCTTCAAAATAATGACCTTTATGATACTTTACAGGCTTTAGGTGAAAATCTAGTAGGTAGTATATTCATGAGTGGATATATGCGTCAGGGTTATACGACAGAATCATGGGCGGTACTACATCTACCTGAAAATGATTTTATTAATACTTATGCGTTGGGTGATGCTGGTTCAGATAATAACGGTGCATATGATTCTGAATCATCCTTAAATTACGATTATGAAGGGATTGTTGAAGTAATGCCTGAAAAATCTACCTATTATCCAATCAAGTTGACTTATAAAGGTATAGCTCCTGATGATCCTGAGCGCTCTGATTTTATCAATAAAAGCTTCGTTATGAAGTTCAATCCAGTAAAAAAAGTTTATGAGACGACATCCAGCTTCGCAGCTTTATAGGGTTCACATTACATGCACCAATTAATAATACTAATGCAGAACGCTCTATTTATCTAAAAAAGGACTTATAGTTGAAATTCACCGAAGACAGACTTGAACAAGCCATTATTGAGCTACTAGCAGCTGAAGGCTATCCACATACGCTAGGCGAAGCACTCGACCGCAACCCTGAAGATGTGCTGATTAAGTCTGATCTTCGACAGTTTCTAGCGACCCGTTATAGAGATGACTTGATCACAGAGTATGAGATTGAGTCCATCATTCATAAGCTTGAGTACCTTCCTGCGTCCGACCTTTACGACACCAACAAAGCCATTATGAAATTTGTCGCTGATGGGTTTTTCTTGAAGCGTGAGGACTATACCCAAAAAGACTTATACATCCAGCTCATCGACTACGATGTGATTGATGGGCATTCAGAAAACAGCCGAGCTATAGATACCAACTGTTATCGCATCGTCAATCAGATGGAGATACAAGGCTTTGAGCTGCGTATTCCTGATGGCATTCTCTATATCAACGGCCTACCACTGGTGGTGTTTGAGTTTAAGAGCAGCATCCGTGAAGATGCCACCATGTTTGATGCCTACACCCAGCTAACCACTCGCTATAAGCGCGATATTCCAGAGCTGTTTAAATACAATGCCCTATGCGTCATTAGTGATGGAGTCAACTCAAAGATGGGTTCGTTCTTTGCCCCTTATGAGTTCTACTATTCTTGGCGTAAAGTGACTGGTGATGAGAAGCTAGAGAAAGACGGCATTCATTCCTTACTAACCATGATGAGCGGCTTATTCGATAAAGCACGTTTGGTTGATGTCATTCGCAACTTTATCTATGTGCCTGACAAATCAAGCAAGGAAGAAAAAATCGTCTGTCGTTACCCGCAGTATTATGCAGCCGCCAAACTGTTTGATAATATTAAGCGCCATATGAAAGTGCTTGATGCAAACGGTAAGTTTGATGAGAGCGATGCTTTACGAGATGGAAAGGGTGGCACGTACTTTGGCGCGACTGGCTGTGGTAAGAGTTTTACCATGCTATTTCTCGCACGTCTGCTGATGAAAGACGTTGAGCTTGGCAGTCCAACCATTATCTTAATCACTGACCGCACCGATTTAGACGGTCAGCTGTCTGAAACCTTTACCAATGCTAAGACCTATATCGGCGATGAAAATATCATCAGTGTCGAAAGTCGAGCGCATCTACGCGAACAGTTAAAAGGTCGCAGAAGTGGCGGTGTGTTCCTAACCACCATCCATAAGTTCACTGAAGACTTGGCGTTACTGACCGAGCGTACCAACGTCATCTGTATCTCAGATGAAGCGCACCGTAGCCAAATCAACCTCCAGCAAAAGGTTACCGTCACTGAAGATGGGGTGAAAAAGACTTATGGCTTTGCTAAGTACCTGCATGATTCATTGCCCAATGCTACTTACGTTGGCTTCACAGGTACACCAATTGATGCCACCTTAGATGTCTTCGGTCCAGTCATTGATAGCTATACCATGGTCGAGTCGGTATTTGATGAAATCACGGTGCGTATCGTCTATGAAGGCCGCGCTGCTAAAGTACTACTCGATAGCAAGCAGCTGGATGAAGTAGAAAAATACTATAAAGAAAGTGCAGACGCTGGCACCAACGAGTACCAAATAGAGAAAAGCAAAAAAGCCATGGCGAGTATGTCCACCATTCTTGGTGACCCTGATCGCATCAGAGCCATTGCTGAAGACTTTGTTCAGCATTATGAAGCGCGAGTAGAAGAGGGCACGACGCAAAAAGGTAAGGCGATGTTTGTCTGTAGCAGCCGTGAAGCTGCCTATCAGTTATATAAAGACATCATAGAGCTGCGTCCTGACTGGAATGAAGTAAGAGCATGCGAGGAAGGATCAACCTTGTCAGAGAGCGACAAGAAAAATGTCATGCCTATGGAGCGCGTCAAGATGATCATGACTCGTAACAAGGATGACGCAAAAGGCATGTGGGACAATCTGGGTAATAAAGACTATCGCAAAGAGCTGGATCGTCAGTTTAAAAACGGCAAATCTAACTTTAAGATCGCCATTGTCGTTGATATGTGGCTTACAGGCTTTGACGTGCCATTCCTAGATACCATCTATATTGATAAGCCCCTACAAAAACACAGCTTGATTCAGACCATATCACGGGTCAATCGTAAGTTTGAAGGCAAGGAAAGCGGCTTAGTCGTTGATTACATCGGCATCAAAAAGCAGATGAATCTGGCGCTTTCACATTACACCAGTGGTCAGGTTCAAAACCTAGACGATATCCAAAAGTCAGTCGTGGTGGTGAAAGACCATTTGGATCTACTAGATACCGTCTATCATAAGTTCGACTCCACCCTGTACTTTAACGGCAAGCCATTAGAGCAGCTCAGTTGCTTGAATGCAGCGGCTGACTTTGCACTGCAATCTAAGAAGCTAGAAAAACGCTTTATGGATTTAGCTAAGCGTCTGAAGTCTGCCTATGATATTTGTGTGGGTAGTGAAGCACTCACAAAGGCGCACAAAGATAAGATTCATTACTACCTAGCCATTCGTACCATTATCTTTAAAATCACTACTGGCGGTGCACCTGACGTTGAACAGATGAACCAAAAGGTACGTGACCTGGTCAAAGACGCGCTGATGAGTGATGGCGTTGAAGAGATCTTTAAGCTGGGTGATAACACTGACGGTGAAATTGATATCTTCGATGAAGACTACTTAGCCAAGCTTGAAGTGATCAAGCAGCCAAATACCAAGCTAGAGCTACTACAGCAGCTACTCGCTAAAGCCATTGGTGAGCTTAAAAAGACCAACAAGGTGAAGGGCGTTGATTTCAGTAAGAAGATGAATGCGCTTGTCGAGAAGTATAACGACCGTGACGAGCAAGATGTACTGCGCGCCGAAGTCATTGGTGATTTCTCCGATGAGATCATCAAGCTGTATCACGAGTTACGGGTTGAGATGGCATCGTTTGGTGAGATGGGTATCGACTTTGAAGAAAAAGCGTTTTACGACATCTTACTGTCGCTAGCACATAAGTACGATTTTACTTATCCAGCAGATAAGCTGGTTGAGCTGTCGAAAGAAGTGAAAAAACTGATAGATGATAAGGCAAGGTATACCGACTGGAATAAGCGCGATGATATCAAAGCGGAACTACAGTTTGATTTGATGATATTGCTCGATGAATGGGGTTATCCACCTGTTGATTCAAAAGAGGTTTATAAAGAGGTATTTGAGCAGGCTGAGAATTTTAAGAAAAACAGGGTGGCTTAGTTATGCTCATACATAATTTACTATGACATCTTTGAGCTTGAAAAGCAGTATTATGATAATTTAATGCTGTCAGATATTTCTGCCTGACTCAAGTAAATCAGCCTCCGATATAGTCGGGGCGGTTCAGTTTCTTGAAAATTCACAAATTGAGTAGTAACATCATATTTTTGTACTTAATTTAATGAGGCGAATTTATGTTTACAAGAGAATGTGATATATGTTTCGGTATAGGTCTTATACAGAACAATCTGGACCAACAGCAACCATGCTGGCAGTGTGGTGGAAGCGGTAATGTAGAAACTTCTAAAGCTTACAATGATTACTACGACGATGACGATGATTAATTAGTATCGTAAACAGCTCTATTTTTGCTCATACCATTTTGATTACCATTTCCTGGCACATTATACCCAATTTTCTTTCAAAGCCCTATAAATAGCTAATATCAGCTTTCATGTTCACATATTCATCAGTATCAGCTAAAAGTTGAAGAATACGGCTAGGATCTTTTTCAGCTATTTTCATTATCATACTACCAAGCACAAATTTTTGACCATTTAGCTGTTTTTAAATCTACTTTTGTAAACGATTCGCTTCATCCAGTGTTTCTTGTCTTTTCTACTCAAGATCCTTAATATTTGACATTTGACTTAGACTGTTCTCCAAATATTAGATTTTTTTAAGGTTTAATAAATTTACATTTCTATAGGTATTTTAGTAAAAACATGAAAAATTTCACATTGTTAACACTCACTCACAAATATTGTTTTGAACCTGAAGTTACCGAAATGTTAAATAATCTCTTGGAAAATGCTTACTATAGTAATTTCACAACGATAATAGAAATATCTAATTTTATTGTAGAAAATAATCTTGAAGGTGTTTATGGAAAGATATCTGGGACAGTGGAAATGAGCAAAGAAGGGAGAACATGGTTTCGCAGAGGCGGTTTTTCTCCAGACATGTACGACATCATTTGTTCAGAGTTAGGTATTGAAAACCAAAGAAGTATGGCACATTGTATTGGCTACACTCCTTATGAATAAGTTCCGAGCTCTAATTTATCATAGCAACCTTATTAAGACCTAAAGTAACAACCGAATATATTTTAAGTATAGGTGTTTTTTATTCACCTTCTAGTTTTTGGATAAGTATAAACCTACAAAAACTATGCTAACATTTCACTTTGTTACAGTTAGATAGATTTCATAATTCGCAGAGGGGTAATCCCCTTGACCCCTAAAAGATAAAATAAAGGATTTTCTAATGGCTACTTTTTTAAAATTTGAGAATAAATACATTAGCATAAATAATATTGCTCAAGTTGAATTAGATTCAACCTCAGCTACCTGCCACGATATCAATATTCATCCAGCTCAAGGAAACAGAATTTTTTTACAGCTTAGAGTTAGCGAGAAAGATGTCGCTGACAAGATTTTTCAAGAACTAGGAAAAGCATTAGATACCAATAATTCGATTGACCTTGATGCCATCAAGTTAAAACATACCTCTGTTGAGTAAGTATGGCGATCTATCACCTATCGACTAAGCCAGTATCGCGCAGTAGTGGAAGACCGCCACTGCGTCTATTGCTTATCGTGCCGGTATTGCTATCAAAGATGAACGCACAGGCAAAGAACACGACTACACCAAAAGAAGCGGTGTAGTATCTACTCGACTTCATACCCCAAACGATTTAGAAATTAAGCGTGATGAGCTTTGGAACTTAGCGGAAGCCACCGAAACAAGAAAGAACAGCAGAACTGCTAGAGAGATTGTCGTTAATTTGCCTTATGAGTTATCAGGACGTGAACGGATTATGTTGGTTAATGAGTTCGCCAAGGACTTAGCCAATCAATAAGGTGTTGCCGTTGATGAGGCAATACATTATATCTGACGGTTATGGCGATCTTAGTAGTCTTTTCGAGCTATAGCAGCGAACATATCAAGCTGCAATACACTGCTCATAAATCTCGTGCACCAGTGCCTTATATTTCGCATCGTGTGGCAAATGCTGCTGCCGTGTTAACTTAAGAAAGTTAACTATCTACTTAGATCGCGATTATAGAGTATGTCAGCATTTTTCAGCATTTTAATGAAGTAAGTAATCTTTGCAATAGCTATAGTGAAAGGCCTTTAGTATGTAGAGCAGAAGACTACTATAAAACTTTCTTAACTGATCAAATACGTTAGGATAATTTTGTCAAAATAAATATGGACATCTGCGTAGACCTTTAAATGTATTACTGACTGCGCCTTTTGAGAGTGGTTGTTAAACGTTTTTTAGTAAATAGTATATGGTTCAATTTACTTAGAAATCAGTATCTTAACCTTTGGTTTTCAATAGCTCTAAGACCTTATCCTCTCCAAGCTGATCAATCAATATTTGCAGTTGCGCAGTAGAGTCAGCTCTGGTTTGTGCATCTGCTCTAAACTCAGCCGTATCTCTTCCTTCTCTCAAAGCGTCTAAATAGTCAGCCCACTTCTGCATCATATCGCTACGATCATCAATATACTCAAATCGACCATAAGCTGAGCCGTTAGGGTCTTTAGTCGTATGACCCAATGCCATTTCTACAATCACAAGTGGATACTTTAATTGCTCTTGTAAGAGTGTCTTCGCTGTCGCTCTAAAGCCATGAGCACAATGTATGTTTTGATAGCCTAAATCCTTGAGGCGTTTGTTTGCCGTATTTTCAGATATGATCTGGTGCTTTTTTGCCGTCTGACTAAAGAAGACATATTCGGTATGTCCATTTATTTTATGCTGCTCACGCAATATAGATAAGGCTTGATCAGGTAAGGGAACCACCATATCCTTAACCATGTTAACCTTGCCTTGGCCTTTTAATGGCTTTAATTGCCACCTACTAGCCTCTAGATCAACATCAGCCCATCTCATGCGGCGTAGATCACCGTTACGCACGAATAGTAATGCCAATAGCCTAAGGGAGTTAATCGTGTTTGGATCACCTTCTATGGTTTCAACAGCTCGCAGGAGTTTGACCAAATCTTTAGGATTAGTGATGGCAGGACGATGACCATAGCTAGACTTAGCTAATTGACTCTTAATAAGCGCCGCAGGATTGCTGCTACAGAAGCCACGAGCTCCCGCATAGACAAATACGTCACTAGCGATACCTGCACAGCGTTCAGCCTTATCTGTGGGCTTGCCAGCTTTATTTAATGAGTTAGCTTGGATGTCTAGTAATACTTCGAGCATTCTAGGTGAACCAATGTCACTAACAGGTTCATTACCAATATAAGAGCATATAAGCTCTAAACGGCCTTTCTTACGAATTAATGTATTACCTTTTTGAGTCTGCTCTAGTCCTTCAAAATACTCCCAAGCAAAATGATTAAAGGAGTTTTTAGTTTTACTAATAAGACTTTTCTTTAATTCTTCACGATGGTTTTTGGGGTCAATGCTACGGCTTAGTAGCTCTTCATAGTCACGCCAGATTTCACAGGCACGTGAAAACGATACGTTTGGATATACACCAAGCGATATACGTTTATTTTTTGAATGAGTAGGGGACAGATAGCGATAAACCCAAGACTTAGTGCCATTAGGTCTGACCATGAGATAAAGCATAGGATGATTTCTTACAGAGACTAGGTATTCCTTGTCATCGGCTTTATGACTACTTATGCTTCGATCAGAGCTGATAGGTTTACGTGCTTCCATGACTGATACCCCAATGTACATTTAAAAACCAGTGTACATAGTAGTGTACATCAGATGCATGGATTAGGATAGATTCATAGGACAGTATGGAACGCCAGATACAACAAAGCCCCTGATATCAGGGGCTTTAGCTGCTCTATAAGTAGCTATAGAACTAAATATTGGTACCAGTGGTCGGACTCGAACCGACACGCTTATTAGGCAACGGATTTTGAATCCGTCATGTCTACCAATTCCATCACACTGGCATGTTAGAAGATAAGGTCTATTAGATAGAGATTATCGAATTGGGCTACAGGGTTAACTCTGTATAGGCTGCGTATTATAGCAGCCTATTTTTATCCGTCAAGAATTATTTGATATAATTTTCAATTAAATCAAAAAAAATGGTTTAACCTACAAAAGCACGTTCAACGGCATAATCTGCTTGGACACCCATGCGTGGTGAAACGGTCAAACCAAAATCGTCCAAAATCGCTGAAACTTCAGCATTAAATGGCATGCTACCGCAGATCATGACACGGTCGTCCTCTTTATTCATCGGTGGTAAGCCAATGTCTTCAAAGAGCTTTCCTGAGGTCATTAAGTCAGTCACGCGACCTTGATTTTTGAAATCCTCACGAGTCACTGTTGGGTAGTAGATGAATTTTTCACGGTACCATTCACCAAAGATCTCGTCGTTAGGTAACTCGTTTTCAAACATATCACGATACGCCAAATCATCGACATGGCGCACACCATGTACCAAGATGATTTTTTCAAAACGTTCATAGACTTCAGGATCACGTGCCAACGATAAAAATGGCGCCAGTCCAGTGCCTGTAGAGAGCATATAAAGATTTTTGCCAGGCAGTAAATCATCTAGTACCAAAGTGCCCGTTGGTTTTTTGCTGACCAACAGCTCGTCACCGACTTTAATATGCTGCAAGCGCGAGGTTAATGGGCCATCTTGAACCTTGATAGAAAAGAATTCTAAGTGATCTTCGTAGTTCGGGCTAGCAATCGAATAAGCGCGCAATAGCGGTCTGCCATCGACAACGATTCCGATCATCGCAAATTCGCCATTACGAAAGCGCAGGCCATCGTCGCGAGTTGTCTTGATGCTAAATAGAGCGTCATTCCAGTGATGAACCTCTGTGACCGTTTCGGTGCGAAGTTTTGACATAAAGTCCTCGTTAATAAGTTGCTATCGGTTTTATTAAGTTTAAATGAGTGTTAAATTAAAATTTTCAATGAAAAAGGGTATAGAAGGGTAGTAAATTTTCAATCACTATTGGAACAGCCAATCGTTTAAAACTTCTGTCACGCAAAGTAAGTAGCATAGCCGATGTTTTAACCAATGTTATGGGGCAATATTCTAACACCTTATTAAGCATTTAAAATCAGCAGAGGGATTGATAAAGTCTAAGGATAAATACGACTTAATCTGTCACCTGTAACATCACGACAATGGTTGTCGCTGTAGATGGCTTATAAGGGTTGAAAAATAAAGGCTCTCATCGAATTTATGGCTCATAATACCAAAATTTAAAATAAAAATCCGTCTGGCAGCGACGATGCGGCATGATAAAATGGAATATCGTTAGTGAGTAATTTTGTATCACTGGATAATATGCGCTAAACGTTCTCATAAAAGTAGATGCTTACTATTGAACAGTTTTTTGGAGAAACATGATGTCCGATGATAATATCTCTTTGGCGGGTTACCACCATGCGCCAATGATTGGCTACCATCGTGCGCCGCTATCACAGAAATTTGGTGCGCCACGCCAGCCGAATTTGGTTGCGCTCACCAGTATCATTGAGATGATAGCGCCTTATGACTCGCCAGCAGCATTTACCGGTTTAGACGCGTTCAGCCATATCTGGATCAGTTGGCAGTTTCATCATAACTATACCAATAAAGACACTCACATTGGCAAAAGCGGCACTGACTTTCGTGCGCAAGTCCGCCCACCAAGGCTCGGTGGCAATCAAAAAATAGGGGTGTTTGCCAGTCGCAGTATGTATCGACCTTCAGCACTTGGGTTATCTGTCGTCAAGCTTGAAAGTATCGAGGTTTGTGATGGGCGCGTGTTACTTATTATTAGCGGTGCAGATATGATAGATGGTACGCCGATTATCGATATTAAGCCCTATGTCGATTATAGCGATGCGCTCAGCAATGCAAAAAGCGGGTTTGCGCCAAATGCGCCAGATTTATTAGAGATAATTATCACGGAGTCTGCTTACGAGCAATTTATGACGTTGGTTGATGCTGGACGATGCGATAAAAATGACAATGAGACTGAAAATAAAAATAATAGTGTAGCGACGCTTATTCAACAAATACAAGAGCAATTGCTTATTGCCGATATCGAGATTATTAAAGCATTAATTGCGCAAGACCCGCGTCCAGCTTATCGTCGCGCGGAGATAAATACGCCGTTTGTCATGCGTTATAAGTCTGCCGATGTGAGCTTCCAGTTGATAGAATCAGGGCAATTGCAGATAACGGCTGTTGTCAAAGTGAGCTTTTAGTGCCCAGTGACGCCATTACTGCCGCATGAATTATCCATAAATCACTTCTCAATAAATAACGCATCAATAAATAATGCATCAATAATAAAAGAAGAAAAATATGTCTGCTCAGAAATATTCAATCGTGATTGATTTACGTTGGTGCTTAGATGAACTATTGGCAGATAAGGTAATTGATCAGCGTGGCTACAATTTAGTGATGACGAGCCGCCGTGATAAAGCGCAGCATCCACTCCTGACCGTCAGTGAATTTGGTCTGCCAAACGGTCATGCACTGGATAAAAATGTTGAGCATAAATTGACTTTGGTATGGTTGAATCAATGGTTAGCTGCCAAAGCAGGCATGGCACTTGTCCGTATTGACCCGTTAAAAGTCGATGTCCCAGCCGTCACTCAGTTGATGTCCTTTGAATATGCACGCTCACAGCATATTTTGCCCATTGAAGTGACGAATGATGAAGTCGTCATCGGTACAGACCAGCCGTTCTGTACTGAGTGGCAGACAAGTATCGAAAAATTAATCAAGTCTAAAAGTTATCGTACGGTTTATATCAATCCTGAGCAAATCAATCGCTACCGTCAAGAATTTTACCAAGTCACCCAAGCGATTGCAGGAGCAAATAGTGTCCATAAGCGCGCGGCGGCTGATGTCACCAATGTCGAGGCATTATTGCAACTTGGCGACAATACCAACCCTGATGCCAACGATCAACATATTGTCAGAGTTGTCGATTGGTTGTTGCAATATGCTTTTGAGCAGCGAGCCAGTGATATCCATTTAGAGCCTCGCCGTGAGACGGGTAAAGTCCGTTTTCGTATCGATGGCGTGCTACATACCGTCTATGAGATGCCTTTGGCAATCATTGTCGCGGTGACGGCGCGGATTAAAATATTAGGACGACTGAATGTGGCAGAAAAACGCAAACCACAAGATGGCAGGTTGAAAACCCGTACGCCAAAGGGTCTGGAAACTGAGCTACGCTTATCGACGATGCCGACTGCCTTTGGCGAAAAGCTGGTGATGCGGGTATTTGATCCTGAAGTGCTGGTGCGCTCGTTTGCTCAGCTTGGTTTGTCAGGTAAGCAGCTCGATACTTGGCATGAGTTGACAGCGCATCCCAACGGTATTATTTTGGTCACAGGGCCAACGGGTTCAGGTAAGACTACGACGTTGTACAGTACGCTTAAGCAGCTCGCCACCGAGCAAGTTAACGTCTGTACGATTGAAGATCCCATCGAGATGATTGAGCCTGCTTTTAACCAAATGCAGGTCAATCCAGGCGTTGATTTACACTTCGCAGATGGTATTCGCTCTTTGATGCGCCAAGACCCAGATATCATTATGGTTGGTGAGATTCGCGATGCCGAAACCGCCAATATGGCCGTGCAAGCATCACTCACTGGACATTTGGTACTCTCGACGTTGCATACCAATGATGCACCAAGCTCGCTTACTCGCTTGCATGATTTGGGCATTCAGCCATTTTTAACCTCAGCGACGATATTAGGCGTCATGGCGCAGCGTTTGCTACGCACGTTATGTCCGCATTGCAAAAAAGCCCTAGATGTAATCCTAGACAGTGAAATTGCTGTTCAGTGGCAGGAACTGGTTCAGCCTTGGCGTGCGCCCGCTCCAGCGCAAATTTATACGGCGCAAGGCTGCGAGCATTGTCGTCATACAGGCTATCAAGGTCGCGTTGGTCTGTACGAGATCATGCCGTTGTCAAATGAGCTAAAAAAACTGGTCGCCGCCGATGCCAATTTAGATGTGCTTAAGCAGCAAGCGTACCGCGAAGGTGTGCAGCCATTGCGCTTATCGGGCGCAAAGCGTATTAGTGAAGGGGTGACGACCATAGAAGAAGTAATGCGAGTGGTGCCATTGCATTGACATCAAACGGCTAACGCTTGCTTTAGTAAAACGTTGCCTTGTAACTTAACTCTTTAACGCTCCCAGCGTACATTTTGGCGAATAATTTTGGCTGGTGTACCAGCAATCATGCAGTTGGGCGTCTCAACTGGTTTATTGACAAATGCCCCTGCTGCAATAATACAACCACTGGCGATAGAGACGTTTTTAGAAATGGTTACATTGGCGGCAATCCAAATATGGTCTCCTAAACTGACGTCTGTATGTGCCTTATTCACTCGCGCGTTAGTGTCTATATCATAGACCTTGTGAACGTCAGTCGCTCGAATTTCGATACCACGTGATATCATGCATGATTGACCAATGGTCACACTTTTATCGCGCGCCAAAATATAGCAGTCAATAGCGGTGGTATGATTGCCGATATAAATATGTAGATAATTACCGACAACCAATAATCGCCCCGAGAATTTAACGTGCTCTCCAATCGTGACTTGATTGTGATTGCCGTTGATGTCAATTTTTAACTGATTAAATTTGCCGCCCTTACCGATAGTGATGTGATTGTCATGACCCTTACGAATGGTAATGGTCGAATTGCCAATGATGCGTGCATCTTTGGCGATATTGATATGATTATTGAGCCCTTTGTCTTGTAACAAAAACCGCTTTTTATAGAGCTGTTTGGGTAATAATGTTTTTATAATCGGAGAAAGGCTGATGGTTTTTTTATGGTTCATAATGATGGGCTTATGAAAAGTGAGTAGAAGGCGTAATGTTTTCGCTAGCGAATGGCTTCTATGGTTGATTAGCTGTCTTTATATCAAGGCTCATGTCAAGAATATAGTCAGTTTTGATACCGTTTCAGACACGGTTAACCATGACTCTGATAGTGTAACGCTAAACTTTGCTTGAAAACAGTTGCCTTTGGAGCAATCAATACTCTAAGGTTTTAAACCTAATATTTTTTATTCATTCATGTTTATTAACGAGATTACTTATGTTTACTGATAGCCATTGCCATCTTAATCGCTTAGATTTAACCAAGTATGATGGTAAATTGTCTGGCGCGATTGACGCGATGAAAGCTGCCAATGTCACTCGGGCAATGGCGATTATGTGTGATTTTGCCGAATATGATGAGATTGCTCATATTGTCAGCACCTATAGCGATGAGGCGCTAAATCTTGGCATGAGCGTCGGTATTCATCCTTGTGAGGACATTAGTGTCTTACAATCAGCGACGGTTGAGCGTTTGATCGAAACCGCTGATGCCGACCATGTATGGGCGATTGGGGAGACAGGATTAGATTATTACTGGTCAACGGAAAACAAAAAAGAGCAGCAAGCCAGTCTTGCTCGCCATATTCATGCCAGTCAAAGCCTGAAAAAGCCACTCGTCATTCATATGCGTGATGCCAAAGAAGATACGATTGATATCCTAAAATCAGAAGGCGCTGAACACGGTATTATTCATTGTTTTACCGAAGATTGGGAGACGGCCAAGCGTGCACTTGACTTAGGGTTTTATATCTCATTTTCGGGCATTGTTAGCTTTAAGAGTGCTCAAATGATTAAAGATGCAGCAAAAAACATGCCTAGAGACAGACTGCTTATCGAAACCGATAGCCCTTATCTAGCACCAGTGCCCAAGCGTGGTAGACCGAATGAGCCTGCCTACGTACCGTATGTCGCCAGTTGTCTGGCAGAGATGTATGGCTGTAGTAGCGATGACGTTGGGGCATTAACTGCAAAAAACTTTGAGAATTTACTGGCACAGTATCACTAAAATGGTTATGCTATGACCACTCAGTCATTTATGATACAGTCCTGTTGCTCTACGTTATTTGCACTTATGATGTGGAGCGTAAGCCTATGATTATCAATGACTATTTAGCAAACATAAGCATATCTCCTTTGGTGGTTTTCGAGCAGACTTTGTATGACGTTATACGCTTGTCGCCGATGCATTCATCCATAGGATGGTCATATGCTTAATCTTGTCAGGTTTTAGGAGAGATTATGAGTCGTCAGCATCAGTTCAAGGCACGAGAAGAGAATATCTTAGCGATGGCAGAGCAATTGCTACTTGAGTCGGGCGATGGTGATATTACTTTAGACAGTTTGGCAGACCAGCTGGATCTGGCTAAAGGTACACTGTATAAGCATTTCTCCAGTAAAGATGAACTCTATTTGCGTATTATTATCCGCTATGAAGAACAACTGTTTGAGATTAATCGTATTGATGATTGTCCATCAGCAGGCGTTGCTCGTATGATCTTTCAGCAGTTATTTAACCCACAAAAAGCTATGTTGCTCAATCAAATCGAAGAGCGTTTGGCTGCATCAGTGACGGGTCTTAATCGATTGTTTGGTGAGCTATATGATATTCGCCGTCAGCGTATGAAACGCTTGATTGACATTATCAGTGCGTATTTACAAGAGCAGCATAGTAGTTTGAGCACGCGCGACTATTTGTCCTCGATTTGGGCGATGGGTCAGGGCGGTGCTGGACTATTAAATTCAAGCTTTTACCAGCGATATTTGGGTCGCCGTGATACCCTACGTTATGCTTTCGTTCAGCAAATGCTGGAGTTGCCGAGCCATTATCCTGCAGCTGATGATGAGGTGATGGATGAAGATATGCAGGAGTTGGTCGAGCAAATCGATACTGAGTCAGAAGAGCACCGTAATACCAGTTATTAATATCTTTGTTTAACTTATGGTCTTTTAACCCAAATTTTTTAAATTCGTGTTGCTATATTCGTTATCGCAGCACGGTGTATCCATGCTAAAAATGGATACATGGTTATCAGCTTTAGCGCCCAATCATAGTTTTATTCTTCATACCACAATCTACTTATAGGTTTATAGGTGCAATATGCCGGTCACTGCCAAGACTCCGTCCAGCTCAGCGGTCACTTGCTATTCACACTTAAGTCATCAATATTTGCAATATAAAAACACGGATAGATATCTCTTACCTCTGGTTTATCAGCATAAATCCTTTCCAGTACAAAATGCTCACGTTTCCCCTTATAAATCCTCAAGCCTTGCTCAGGCACAACAGGGCTTCACCCTTGTCGAAATTGTAGTGGTGGTCGTTATTCTGTCTATCTTTGCCGGCATGATGAGCTTGTCGGTGGGCAGTAGTGAATCGCGTAAAAACCGTGCTTTTTATGAGCATTTAACGGATTCACTGAGCTATGTACGGTTGTTGTCTGCTGAGCGTATGCAGCCGATGGGTTTGAGTTTGCAAGCAGATAAACAAGGTCAAGTAGCTCCTGTGATTGTTACTTTATCAAATCCTTATATTGCCTATCAAACCAATGATACCCCGTCAAATAGCATGGACAGCACGCCTAAAAATTCGATGGAATTGTCTGCTGACCTGACAAGTATGTCGGGGGCGATGGGAAATCAACAGCCAGTACCTAGCTGGGAGATTGAGCCAGAAGTCAGTTTGCCTGAGTTACCTGCTGGGGTTAGTTTAAGGGTGCAAAGCTTGGAGGCTGGCAATCTATCAATGCCTGAACAGGGGCAAACATTGCAGCCTTGGTTTGCCGATCAAGCAGTCCCACAGATATTATGGTTTGGTACAGGGCAAGCAACGCCTGTCACCATTGAGGTGCTGCACAATTCGCGTCTGGTGGGCGAGGTCATTACTATTATGCCTGATGGTAGTATGACGATCGGACAAGGACTGTAACTGATGATAGATAAGGATGGCATTATATCTGCTGATATAAACAAAAAGCCAATGCTATCAAAGCATGAAAGCGGCTTTACTCTGATTGAGGTAATGGTAGCGTTAGCAATTTTAGCAGTTGTTGCGGTGGCTGCTAGCCGTGCCAGTAGTGCCTATCTCAGCTCAGTGGATGTCTTACGCACACGTACATTGGCACATTTTGTCGCACAGAACGCGGCCGCTGATTTGCGTATCCAAGAGACATGGCTGACGGCCAATCGCACACAAACAATCAATGCTCAAGGGCGTGATTGGCAAGTAGTGATGACGGTCAATGATGCCATTACGCCTGCTTTAAAAGAGGTGAATATCGCTGTCGCACCCATTATAGATGGACAGACGCGCACAGCCGTGACGGATATCAACGTAATATTGAGCAATGCGGAGCAAGACATTGGTAGTTTGGACTTAAGCAGTTTGGGCGCTGATATTGCAGGGCAGTCTGGAGGCAATCCGTGAAGTCGCAGCGTGGATTTACGCTACTTGAATTGATGGTTGCCATGGCAATATTTGCGATGTTGGCGGTGGCTGGCAGGCAGGTGTTTGATAGCGTCAACCGCGCCCGAGAACGTGCACAATTTCATGCTGATAACTTAGCTGTTTTGCAATATGCTTATTTGCAGCTACAGCAAGATATGGGTCAAATTATCCCTTATCAAATACCAAATACTCAAAATATCAGTGTGACAAGTAACAGTACAAATGCCAGTGATAGCACAAACAATAGCGCCCAAGCCAATGAAACAGTACCTGGGCCTTTTATGAGCTTGGATGGTGAGCATGTCAGCTTTGTTCGTTTTGCCGACCCCGATCCACGTTATCAAAGTAGCATGAGTGTCCAGCATATTGAATACATTTTTGCCGATGAGCGTTTAATTCGCCGCCAATATACCAGCATCGATGGTGGGCGCGATAGCATCAGCCTAGACAGTGTATTGCTAGAAGGCGTTACCGCAGGGCGTTGGCAAGCATATTTACCTGAACTGAGCACCAAATTCCCAGATGCAGACAGCAGTAATAACGGCAATAGCAGTACAAAGACAACCTCTGGGCAAACGGCCAATGCCGTAAACGCCAAGCCAGCAGTGGTTTTATTGCCCAAAGGCATTACTGTCAATTTTACTTATCAGGATATGCCCGTCACTTGGCAGTGGGCGCTTGCGCCCCAACCAATATCAATTAACAATACCAATAAAAGCAATAACAATGCTGCTAATAATGGCAATGGTAGCAATAACGATAGTAGTGATAAGACTAATAATGACGACCCGAATAGCAATGTAAATAACAATGCAGGAAGTAATATTTAACATGTACCATTGGGTCAATAATAAAGGCGGTTTAATTTAATGACAGCGCACTCTCAGCGCGGAGTAGCGCTGCTCACTATCTTACTATTGGTGGTCAGTATTACCGTGGTGGCGGGGGCGATGCTTGCCAGTCAAAAGATTGCTATTAGGCGTAGCGGCTTATTGTTTGATCAAAATCAGCTGTCACAAGATATCAATGCTGGTCAGCAATTAGCCATCACGATGATTCGTGCTGACGATAAGCTGAATGACACAGATAGTGAGCAAGACATTTGGGCGCAGCCATTACCGCCTTATCTTTTAGCCAATCATAGCATCAGTATCGAATTGCGTGATGAAGCCAGTCGTTTTAATATTAATAACTTATATCAGAATGGCGTGGTTGATAGCGCCGCCTTAGCCATATTTCAAAGACTGTTGACACAATTAAATCTAGAACCTGATATTGCCATTGCTGTTCTTGATTATCAAGATACGGATAGCGACGTTTACCAAGACGGTGGTGATGAGAGTGTGGTTTATGCTCAGCAATCAAGTGGCTCAGCGAGTAAGACTTTGCCCAATCAAGCATTGGTCAGTGTCGATCAATTGCAAGAGATTCGAGGGGTAAATGCTGAAGTACTAGCGGCACTACGTCCTTATATTACGGCGGTTCCTTATCATGTGCCTATTAATGTCAATACTGCCAGTCCAGTTTTGCTGGCTGCACTGATAGATGGCGCAACCAGCCAACAGATGCAGGGGTTGGTCGATATGCGGGCAAAGCAGGCGTTAGCCTCTATCGATGATGTGTGGAAATTGCCGATGTTGAGCAGCTTGAATGATGATCAGCGAAAGGCGTTAAAACCACTGCTCGCAGTCGATAGCCAAGCCTTTTTGGCGCTTATTACCGCAACGGATAGTGCAAGTCTTGGTCAACAAAGACAACGGTTTGCAACCGTACTGATTAGTAAAATTGCGACTGATGCTAGCGCGGCAGCAGGGAGTAATGCGAATAACAGCACGCCTAACAATAATAATGGCAATAATGAGAGTGGCAATAATAAACAAGCCAAAGAAATTAAAGTGGTGACACAGCGTTTATGGGCATTTAGACCCAGTTTCTAACGTTGAGCCACCTAAAAAGAGTCTCAATCAGTGCCGCGGTAGAATATCTGATGTCACCTAATCTCCTAAGTGCGTCTCTTCCGTAGATTTCCAGTTATAAGCACCATAAAACAACATCTGTGCTTGGCGAGTGCAATTATGGAGCATCAGCTGTTTATTTTCTTCAATCTCATTCAGATCGATTTCATCATCATGGTCTTCAGTATAAGTCAGCTCCAACCAATCGATAATCCAAGAAAAGAACATATTTACCCCAGCTTCAGCCAGTAGGCGACGGTCATAGGCGTTGATATGAGTAAAAGCAGGCTGTAGCGCTAAATCATCAGCCAAGCTTTGAGCATGTTTTTTGACAAGTTCGTTAATGGCTTTGCGTACAGCTTCTGAGCCACCGTAGCGCTCACTGACTAAAAATTGCCAGTAATAAGGCTGATCACTGACCATATACAAGAACAGCTGAATGCTCTTAGCAATTTGGCGATCAAAGCTACGTTTACGCCCAATTTGCAAGCTATCGCTTAGGATCGCCAGCGTACCGCCTAGCTCTTCTACCACCAATGCTCGACCAAGCGATTCCATGTCATCGAAATGCCGATAAAATGCGGTCGGCACCACGCCAACCTCACGCGTTACTTGCCGGAGGCTGATTGAGCTAAAAGACTGCCCTGTCATACATAAATCAAGGACGGCGTTAAAAAAGGCGTGCCGAGTTTGAAGTTTCTTTTGTTCGCGACTGCTCATAATATTTCAAAATTGTCCAATAAGGGTTTATCATACTCATTTCAGCGTAAAAATACGACTGAAATACGCAACTTGTGTTAATTTACTAGACCTGCACGGGTCTTTTAAACCATCGTACCCCAATGGCCTTGTAACTCTTGTGCCAATCGATACGCCTCATGATCATTCATCCCAGTGATAAAGTCCAATATATTTAAGATATTGTGATAGACATTATCTGATAATATCCGCCGATGCTCATCAAGATGTGGCTGTAACAACATGAGTAGGCGCTGCTGCTCAAAGGAGATAGGGGTAGCTTTTGCGTTTGTCCAAGCCAGTGGTATAAAGGCGTCTAATAATCGGTGCAAGCATTGATTGGCCATCAATTCCATACGTACTTTGCTTGGGTGATTGAATATTTTCTCACGTGCCAATTGCTTGGCCTGCAAGATGCCATTTTGCACATTTGCATCACAATGGGTAAATAGACTGCCTTGTAGTGTACCAGCCAGCAATGCATCACTGTTGGCAACAAAAGCATCGGTCACGGTATTGACCAAGCGCATCATCGCACGGGCTCGCAATGACGCTAAGCTCTGCCTGACAGACATGTGTACGGGCAGATTGATACTGTTAGGGCGCTCACCAATCAGCTCATAAAATATGGCGGCAACCTCACTATAGGTCAGCATATTGAGATTGATACCATCTTCTAAATCGATCAAGGCATAGCAAATATCGTCTGCCGCTTCTAGTAAATAAGCCAGCGGATGACGCGCAAAACCGTCGTGTTGCTCTGAGCGCGGCAAATTTAAGCAAGCTGCCAGCTCTTCTAATTGTGCTGACTCACTATAAAAGCAGCCAAATTTTTGTACATTTTGATGGTGGTGTTTATCATTGACATCGTTGCTGTGAGAGGCAAGCCACGGATACTTCATAAAAGCGCCTAGCGTTGCACAAGTGAGACGCATACCACCTTTATCAGGGTGGTGCTCATTACGCGCCAACAGTCGAAACCCTTGTGCATTACCTTCGTAGGCCAGCAAGTCCAAGCGCTCGTTGCTAATTAACTTTTGTAATATCGCTTGAGGGTCAGGCTGCCTAAACCAATCTCGAATGGCGTATTCTCCTGCATGACCAAAAGGCGGGTTGCCAATATCGTGAGCGAGGCAGGCGGCTTGTACAATGACACCGACATCGGCTGGCGATACGCCTGCTGGTAGACCGCTGGCCAATTTATCATGGAGCTTTTCTGCTGCCATCATTGCTAAAGAGCGTCCAATAGAGGAGACCTCAAGCGAATGAGTCAGACGTGTATGGATACCGAGCTGATTGGTTAATGGATGGACTTGGGTTTTTTGATTCAACTGCCGAAAGGAGTGCGAAAATACCAGTCTGTCGTAGTCTTTGTGAAACTGAGAGCGAGTACTCGTATTGGCGTTAAACTTTTTGGCACCACCAAGACGCTGCGAGTTGAGGAGATGAGACCATTGCGTAGTAGGAAACGGCAAAGAGGTTGGAGTAGTTAGCATATTGAAACATCCGAAACCAAGGGAGCCTCTAGCATAGCAAAATAGCGCCTTTGGTACAGATATATAGTCAGAGAACTACATTAAGATTTCTGGCAGTTGAAAAGCACTTCTTCCTCTTCGGTAGCCACATTACTGCCCAATGTTTTATTTCGCAACGTTGCTTTGTCACCATTTACTTGCCATATGATGCCATGGGTGTTATCCAATCCGATATCACTAGTATAGATGGTTTTTTCAGTACTGGCGTCGCTATCAGAGGTAGCGGTCAAATCGTATTCGATACCATCGATCAGTAGGTGCACTGTCTGTGGTGTAGTATCATCATGGTAGGACACGCCGATAGTAGCAGTAGGCTCACAAGAGAATGGTGTGCTGTTGCCGGCATGTTCTGCATGATCGTGGCCTGCGTGCGCGCTTTCTTCGTGGCTATGACTTTCATGATTGTGTCCTTCATGACCTTGTTCCATAGCTTCGTGCTCTTCATGAGCATGTTCAGCGTGATCGTCTACGGGTGTTACTTCTTCGGATACTACAGTATCACTTTCTGCATTAGGCTGACAGCCCAATAGAGAGCCTGTCATGATACTTCCTACAAGCGCAACACTGGCAAATCTAGAAAAAGAGAAATAGTCAGTCACAGTATAAGTCCTCAAATAATAAAGTAAAGATATGTTATAATATAACAATATTAAGATAAAATAAAGCCGATGATGGAGAGTTTCCAACATCGGCTTATTAACTATCAGACAGGATGTACTGCTTAAAACTACACGTTAAATCTAAAGTGCATGATATCGCCATCTTGTACGATATAGGTTTTGCCTTCTAAACGTGATTTGCCAGCGGCAGCTGCGCCTTTTTCACCGTTGTATTCGATAAAGTCGTCATACGCAATGACTTCAGCACGAATGAAACCGCGCTCAAAATCGGTATGAATCACGCCAGCAGCTTGCGGAGCCGTTGCGCCAACTGCAACCGTCCAAGCACGCACTTCTTTAACACCAGCAGTAAAGTAAGTCTGCATATCTAGCAAGTCATAACCACCGCGAATCACTTGATCAAGACCGGCCTCGAGCATATCCATCTCAGCTAGGAAGTCTTTTTTGTCGTCTTCATCAAGCTGAGCGATTTCAGATTCGATTTGGTTGCATAGAGCGATAACGATAGAATCTTCGCCAGTCGCATAGTTGCGTACTGCATCAAGGTAAGGGTTGTTTTCAAAGCCATCTTCACTGACGTTGGCAATATACATGGTTGGTTTTAGGGTGATTAAACCATAACTTCTGATGAGCTTTTTCTCATCAGCATCTAGGTTCGCTGCGCGTGCCGCTTTACCTTCTGCTAATAAAGGCTCAACTTTTTTGAAGATATCAAGCAATGCTTGCGCGTCTTTGTCGCCACCTTTAGCCTTCTTGGTTTGGTTGTGGATGGCACGCTCAACGGCTTCTAAATCTGCCAATGCCAATTCAGTATTAATGGTTTCGATATCATCAATAGGGCTGACGCGACCATCAACGTGGACGACGTTGTCATCATCAAAACAGCGTACGACGTGCGCAATCGCATCAGTCTCACGAATGTTGGCTAGGAACTGGTTGCCCATGCCTTCGCCTTTTGATGCGCCTGCGACTAGACCTGCGATATCCACAAACTCCATCGTCGTTGGCAATACGCGTTCAGGATTAACGATATCAGCCAGTTTCTTTAGGCGTGGGTCAGGTACTGGTACGATACCCGTGTTGGGATCTTTGGTGCAAAATGGAAAGTTTTCAGCGGCGATACCCGCTTTGGTCAACGCATTAAACAAAGTGGATTTACCCACGTTTGGTAGGCCGACGATGCCGCAATTAAAACCCATAACATTCTCTCAATATAATAATAAAATCAGTTGGTATAAAGATTGGTTAAATGATAAATCAAAATTGGGCATATTGTAGCAAATTTACCTGAATAGGGGTGAGGTTGTTGTATTGTATACTGAGATTTTGAGTTTGGTCATTACTGGCAATTTTGCTGTTTTATCGATTATGGTAAGCTGTGCTATAAAACGATAGTTTGGCTTGTAGGCGTATGACAGGTAAGCGCCTACGACTCGCTACACTGTACGAGCAGTCCTCATTATGAACACTAAATGTATGAATGTGCTAATTGACGACACGCCCTAGGTATAAATGATAAATGCGCCGTATCGATAAAGGCTGCTAAAATAAAATAAAATGAAAGGCAAAATCCTATAATGACTACCACGATTTTTGACACGCGCAGCTATAACTATCCCCAGAATTTCATGGAAATTAAGCCTAAGCTGGCACGACTTGAGCAGGCGATTAAAAAGCTAGAGGCAAATTTAATCGATGCTAATAATGCTGCAAATATTGAGCTGTTAAATGAAAGGCTGAATGGTGAATTAGGATTAAAAGTAGACTACGCTCGTGAATTAAATCCTGACCAATTATTAGCAGCCACAACTATCGACGGCAAGGTGCTAGTCATTGCTGGTGCAGGCTCTGGCAAGACCAAAACGCTCACGTACCGTACCAGTTATTTGTTAGAGAACGGGGTCACGCCCAAAAGCATCTTGCTACTGACCTTTACGCGTAAAGCCGCCAATGAAATCAAAAGCCGCGCCACAACTTTACTTGCGAATACCTTATTTGATAAACAGTCTGATGAAGACTTGGTAAAGGATAAGCTGCCAACGGATAAACGGCTCAACGGTATTACCAGTGGTACTTTTCACTCATTCTGCAACATGCTGCTGCGTCAGTATTCAGGTTTATTGGGCATCAATCCGCGATTTACGATTTTAGACACGGGCGATAGCGAAGATGCCATCGACTTAATTCACAAAGAAAAAAAGTATCCCGCGCAAAATAAGAGCCAAGCATTCCCGCGCAAAAAGACACTGCAAAATATTATTTCTAGCTCTCGGAATAGACGTATTCATATCCGTGATTTAATCGAAAGCAGTTATCCTGATATCGCCGTGCATATTCCTATTATCGAACAATTGGCGGTCGATTTTCATGAGTATAAGCGTGCCAATCATCTCTACGATTTTGACGATATTATCAGTCAGGTCGTGCGCCATTTGAAGACGAATGATACCTTTCGCCAAATGCTACAAAACCAATATCGCTACATCATGGTTGATGAATATCAAGACACCAACATTCCGCAAAAGCAGCTGATAGATTTGATTGGTGCATCTGAGTCGGTCTCGCTGATGGTAGTCGGTGATGACAATCAAAGTATTTATGCTTTCCGCGGTGCCAATTACGAAAACATTCTGTTATTCGGTGAGACCTATCCCGATGCCAAGCTGATTAAGCTCGAGCAAAACTATCGCAGTACGCCTGCTGTTTTGGATTATATCAATGCTCTGTCAGCGCAGATCACGCTAGGCTATCAAAAAAAATTGTACTCTGGCGCATCAATAATTGGGCAAAAACCAGTATTTAGCCGTTTAAGTGACGAGACAAAAGAAGCCAAGTATATCGCCGAAAAAATCATCGAGCTAAAGTCGGATTATGATTACAATGATTTTGCGGTACTGTGCCGCACGTCGTTTCAATCTAACTATGTGCAACTAGAGTTTATGGAGCGTCATATTCCATTCATTGTGGTGGGCGGTATTAAGTTTATTGAAAGGCGACATATCAAAGACGTTTTGGCTTTTGTTAAAGTACTCTACAACCCGAATGATACGATTGCTTGGCACCGTATTTTGACCTTGTTCCAAGGCGTGGGGACGGTCACCGCGACGCGTTTGACCCAAGCGATTAATGCCGATGACAACTCCTTTGAGCCACTACTCACGCCAAAGTTTGCTAAAAAAAGTGCACAGCTTGAGCCTTTATATAATACGCTGACTAAGGCAAATCAGGCTGAATCCGTCGAGACAGTCATCGAGCATGTTTTAGCGTTTTATGTTCCCATCCTAAAAACGATTGAGGAAAATTGGCGAGAGCGCAACGAGGACTTTCGTGTGCTCAAAAATTTGGCAATAGAACACAGTAGCCTTGATAACTTCTTAGAAAATTTGGCACTCGATCCGCCTAATGATTCGGTCGCAGCCATGGATAAACCAGAGGATAATGACACAGATAAAGTGACTATTTCGACCATTCACAGTGCCAAAGGGCTGGAGTGGCCAGTGGTGTTTGTTAACTCATTGGTCGATGGTATCACGCCGCACTATCGCTCTTTGGATGATTTTGAGGAGCTAGAAGAAGAACGAAAATTATTCTACGTTGCTTGTAGTCGCGCCAAGAGCAGACTGTATCTAACGGCACCTGATTACTTTGCCAGTTATTCAGGGTATTTTGACAAGCCATCGCGGTTTATCGCTGAGCTGTCTGCTGATGAGGTGACGGTAGAAACTTCTAAACAAGTGAGAGAAGAGAGTGATGATCCAGTGTGGTGGTAGTGTTTTATCGAATTCACAGTAATAATATTTCGAGGTATTAGGTTTTGTATAAGCAAATAGCTAAAGCTTTATTAGTCCCAATTATTGCTTCAATAAGTAGTTTTCCTGCTTTAGCTGTTGAGGACTGTATGCCGCCGACGAGTCACTATAGAAATATTCAATGTACTGATAATAAGCATCTATTTGTTGCTTATGATGACGATTATCGTCCACAAGCGTTACTCAATATAAAAGGTAAAGTAACAGCTAGTCTCAAAGATTTTGATAAAGTTGAGGCGTGGTTGTACAGCGATGGATTTTTTCCTGTTTTAAAAAACGATCAAGTCGGCTATATCAACGAACAAGGTAAACTGGTCGTACCTACTATTTACGACAACTTAATAGATCCTAATAATAAATATAATGAGGTTTGGGCAAACCCTGTTTATCAAGGTAAAATTGTCGTTGTAAAAGATGGTGCATATGGTGTCATCGATACTAACAATAAAGTTATTCTCAGTTTTGAAAATAACTACGCCATGATGGATTTTTTTAGCAATGACAGGGCTCCTGTTTATGACTTTAATACGGAGTTATGGGGTCTTATAGACACTAACGGTAAAGAAGTTGTTGCCCCGCAATACGACGGTCTGGATGGTCATTTGGGTGGACACTATGGTTTTCATGAAGGTCTGCTCGGTGTAATTAAAGATGATAAATGGGGGTTTGTTACCAAGACGGGAGCTGTTGCTGTCCCTTTCATTTATGATGAAATAAGACCTTTTAGTGAGCAGCTCGCTGGCGTGCGTAAAGGTAATCGTTGGGGCTTCATAGATGGTGCCAATAGAACTGTCATTCCTTTCAAGTTCTCGGACGATAAAGTACAGAGGATGAGCGTTACTTCTTTTGGTGCAACGTATTTCAATTTTAATAATGGTACAGCGCAGATAGAAGAGAAAAGTGATGGTACGTCTGTCTGCATTAACAAGCTAGGTAAAATAGTGGCTTGTAGTGAATGGTGATTCTTTAAGTTTAAGTATAGTCAAGTTCATATAAATCAGCTACATCGTCAGCCTCGATAACCATACTAATGTATAGCTTGCACTCGGCTTCCTCGTATCGGAATTATTTAAATTCAAATATAGTTAAGAACAGAAAAATCCGTGCTTTGATAAAAGACGGATTTTTCTTAAGATAATTATGATAGTCGCTATGAACTGAGTATCTAGCAGGCTATAAATGTCTAGGTCTCAGCTTCAATATCGAGTATGGGTTCTTCAACCGTAGTGACGACTCTAGACTCAACGTATGAGCTGCGATAGGAAGTGTCTCTAGTTATTGGATAAATCTCTAAACCTTCCAATTCTAATAATAAATCTTGAATGACTTCATCTTTACGGGTGACAAAAGTGGAGGCAAAGCAGCGCCAAAATTTCCAGCCAGCACGCTCAAGAATACGCTGACGCTGCATGTCGCTGTCCCATTTATCAGGTCCATGATATCTGTCACCATCACACTCGATAGCTAGGCTATTATCATTTTCACCTTCTACTACCATATCGATTCGGTATGCACCTGCTTTCACCTGTGGGGTGACTCGATAACCTCTCTCTACAAGAATATCAAAGACTTCCTGTTCAAAGGGTGACTCACATTTATCACGCAAGTCAGCTACTTGCTCTTCGTCTTGCATAAATGGCGCTTGAAAGTGTTTGATGAGTTCAGCGCGATAATGGTCAGCTTGGCTTAGTTCATCCAGTTCAATACTGCGTACCAAATACATTCTATCGCGCGCTCTTGAAGCAGCGACATTCATCCGCTGTGCGAAGGTATCTCTCGTTTGTGCATGGGCCGCTCCGGGTACCACTACCAATGACAAAAACATGATATCGCGCTCTTTACCTTGAAAGGTTCTAGCATCACCGCAAGCGATATCAAAAGTAGTCATGAGAGCCTCATCCAGTTCTTTGTTGAGTGCTTCCATAATGCTATGCGCTTGCTTATTACCTAGCAATGAAACCACACCGATACTTTTACCTTTATAAGCTGGGTCAGAAACGATTGTTTTGATTTCATCGACGATAAATCTCACTTCTGAAGGATTGATATCCGAGTAATTAATTCGATAGCCATCAGTAACGTATACGTCAATTAATGGAGGGTCCAAGCGTTCTGAAGGTTTGGCTTTGCGTAGTGGTATGAGCTCATGATTGTAAAACTCACGTTTTGAGAACTCAATAATAGGCGAAACACTACGAAAGTGCTCTTTTAGCATCACACTGCTATCTGCAAAAACGACTTTAAATAAATCATAGATTGAACGGTCAGGCGACATCTGTGAGCGATAAACAGGGACTTGATTGCTCAGATACTGTGCCATCAGATTGCGAATTTTTTCGATATCGAGACCTACGCCTTCTGGTGACACTTGCTTATCGTCACCAACGATTAACACTTTCTTGGCTCTCATGATGGCTGGCAATGCTGTTAAATCAGATTGAGAGGCTTCATCGATGATAACTAAGTCAAAACTGCCGAATTCTGCTGGCAAGGACTCAGAAATACGATAATGCGGCATAATCCAACACGGAATAGCAGCACTTGCTCCCGCAGAAGCTTCGCGCGCTTCACGGCGATAATAATGCGCGCCTTTGCCTGTTCCCTTACCGATACGCATAATGGCAGAGCGGTATTTTTCTAAAGAGGCTCTCACGTTTGGCGTCGCATTTTCTGCAACTTTTAGCCATGCTCTTTTAGTGATGGCTTCTTGATAGAGTCTGACTAAGTTTACTTCTAAATTGCCACGAGTTTTGGCCAGTTGCACCAATTCCTTGCGACCATCGATGCTGTCTATAAAGCTAGTCAATCTAGCAATTCGCCAAATCTGCTGCCAGTTATCTGATGCCAAGGTGTCTTGAGAATTATTATGAGGTTCATAACGCAATTTCTTTGCCCAAAGCGGTGCACCGTTATCTTCAATGAGTTGGGTAACGTCAGCGACTGTCTGTAAGTCTGTTGCAAGATTATTTACTCGTTGCAGCTCATTAAGCAGTTCTTGATAGTCTGCTTGTAATTCATCATCAGATAAACTCGGGTCACCAATATTTTGAGTGACAAAAGCCGTCATTTTTTCACTGATAGTGCCTTTGCAGTCAGCAAGGTTATTGAGTGAGGTCTCTTTTAACGTGAGACTTTCAGCCAGATTATGTCTCTTTAAATGTTGTTTAAGAACACTTTCAATCTCAGTCAAAATATCTTTGTTATAAGGTGCTGTAGAGATAACACCCCAATCTATAAATATAGTGCTTAACGCCTGCTTGATACTGTGCTGCAAGTTGTGACTAGCAACGATTTCATCGTATAGATGAACGGCTGAATGTAACGCAGACAGATTATTGGGCGATACTTCAAATATCGGTAAGGACAGCTCATTTGATAAAGCATTCCAGCGAAGGATAAGCGCTTGAGATTTTTTTCTAAACGTTATAAAGCTGGATATATACTGCCAGTCTGCCGTACTTGATGGCGCTGACGAGACTATTGTAATAGACTCAAGGCTTTTCTTCTCAGCAGATTTACCAAAAATGCCAGCGAGACCAAATGGCTTTTTGCCTTCAGATAAGTTTTTAACCGCGTCAACGAGCTCTGGATTTTTATCAAAATCATCAGTCATCGCAATAGGTTTGGTTAAATAAATCGTTCTCTCATCAAAAATGGCTTTGATTTCATCGTTTAGTATAGTGAGGTGGCCGATGATGTCTTGCTTAGTTTTATTAGCTAAATGCTGCTGAATATCCGTCGTCCAATTCTGGCCAGCCGTTACAATCTTTTGTAGCAGGTCAGTCAAACGAGATGTACTGGCAGTGATTTCCTGAGCAATATTTATCGTACTAGTACTGTCATTTATTAAGCTTGGTAGTTCTCCTTGCTGCTCAGCTGTTTGCGACTCATTGAGATAGCTCAAATCCTTATGAAGTTGCTTGATAGCGTTGGTAGGCGGCATGTCTGCAACCGCAGGAATTTTTTTATTAAGATAACCCAAATCATTGCGGAGATTTACTCTTGCATCTTTTAGCGCTGTGATATCAGCATGAGTAAATCGAGGTTTAAAGGTCTCTTCGATACCCAACTTATCGGGAAAGCTTTCGGTAAGCTGTCTGTTTTGAGCAACCTCAGTCGCAGCATCTATGGGCTTGATCGTTTCATTGTCGATAGTGATATCATCAAGGTTTAACCGTGCCCAAGCCGTAATTTTATGATCAGTGCTGGCTAACTGTGCATGGATGGTATCAATTTGAGTGTCAAACATGACAATGTCTTTTTTGTAGGCCTCGCGATTGATACTAGACACTTCGCTCGATATTTTTTTGATGGTATGTTCAAACTGCTTTAACCCTTCGTTTTCACTGGTCAGTAGGCTAACGGCGAGAGGGCGAATAGATTCAGGCAGTTGTCCTTGCAGTACTTTTAGAGCAGGGTCTTTCATCGACGTGACCAGTACCCGCTTGCCAAGTGCTAAGTAATGACAAATGACATTGGCAATAGTATGGGTTTTGCCTGTACCGGGTGGGCCTTGAACGACGACTCCATCGTGGACATCCAACTGCTGTATGATTTGTACTTGTTCATCGTTGAATGCTTTGGGGAAGTATAGCTCGGCTGGCGTACCGATATAGCTATCGCTGCCACTCACCATAGACAAACCACGATAAGCAGGCAGTATATATTCTTTGTTTTCTGTAGCAGGCTCTGTCAGCATTGCCTTAAGGGCGCTCGGCAAATCGATATCAGTGACCGATTCTAGCTGAATGGATAAGTTGTTTAAGTCTTGCAAAAAAATATTGTTACTTCTAGGACGCGCCATAATGACCCATGTGTTAGTAACAATCAGGTTGTTTTGCGCTTTAGGGATTTTTCGATCATCTGCAATAGTATGATCTGGCTGATAAGCGCCAGAGGAGTCAAGCAAAGTGACGGCTGATTTTAGTATAGGCTCATAGCTACTTGGCAAAAAAGGACTTAATGACACATCTTCTGAATCATAAAAGTCTTTGCTGTTTTTTAATAGTTTGGCCAAACCTTGATTTTCTTCTATAGAAAACGGTTCCGTTTCAAGCGTGGGAGCAGATAAGGTAGGCTTGATAAGTAATGCCATCGTTTTTTGATCTAAGGTAATTTCAACAGATTGTGTCAATAGGGGGTACTTTATCTGCTTGCTATTTTTCTCGTCGTCCGTGCTTTTTCGTAGGGCAACCCCTACACCCCATACCAGCTCTAGCTGCGCATCGGCGAGATTGCCCTGAAGCTGTTGATTCAGCATGAATAGGCTAGAATACAAAGCAATGCTTTGGCGAACGAGTTTCTCTTGCTCTAGCCAAGGTTGCCAAATGCTTTTGAGGTAATCGTTAAATTCATCTTGTAGAGATGCTCTGTCAGGAAAGTCTTTTAAGTAAACCTCTGCCTGTAATGGCTCATCTACTTCTAACGATTCATTTTTATGATTATTTTCAACTTCAAACGGAGTGAATACCTCTGTAGCGCCCGAGGACAAAAGACCATCATCGATGAATGATTGCACAGATGTTTTTTCTTTTAATGAAGGCTGCTCGCTAAACTTAGCTGGAAACTTTAACCAATGTGCTAACAGTGCGCTGTTGGGTTTAGGTGCTGAGTTTTCACGCAATCGCTCTAAACGAAGCCAAACGTCCTCTGAGGTATCGTCGGTGATGTTAAGGTTGATACCCGGCAAGCTTAATAATTGCTCCTCAGTACAAGTGAAATCACTGTGTTTAGCAAAATCTTGAGTAGGCGCTTTTTTCATCAAAGCACACTGCTTGATGAACTCAATTTGAGAGGCCAGTCTTTGTGCGTAAATACTCATTTGTTAAACCTTCTAAATCATCAAAATATTAGCCCTGACCTCACTGGCACATCATAAATACTGTTTATCAAATTTTATAATTAAAATGCTTAGGCGGCTGATCATTTCTAAATTGAAAAAAGACCAAACTATAGCACAGAAATTGATAGCACTAAGTCGCATCTAGTATTTTTAAAAATGATGGCTAATCATTACTATTTTATCAACCAAACTCTCATTATTCCTATCAAAAATACTTTCTTTAAAACCCTATAACCAAAAGTATTTAATAGCAAAAATATTTATGAGATTGGGGTTTAATATTCAGCTCAATGCGTTACTATTACCACCTTATTCCGTTAGACCCTCATATTTGATACTTTGTATTAACACCATAAGAAAAGGATAGGTTATGCGCTATGAAGTGATCGTTATCGGTGCAGGTATGGTTGGCACGTCAGTCGCGTGGCATTTACAAAAAAATAATTCAAAAGTACTGATGTTAGACAAGAAGTTGCCAGGGTCAGAGACCTCGTATGGCAATGCAGGATTGATTCAGCGCGAAGCCATTCATACCCATCCTTTTCCTCGTCAACTGACTGAGATGATCCGAGTATTGCCGAACCAAGGTACTGATATTCGCTATCGTATCCCAGCAATTTTGCGTTACCATCAAGCGCTGCTACAGTACTGGAAATACTCTACGCCCGCTTCGGTCAAAAAAATAGAATCAGAATGGCAGACACTGATCGCGCATTGTACCAGTGAGCATCAGACAATGATTTCAGCATCTGGTGCTGACGAACTAATCACTCGTGACGGCTGGTTGCAATTGCATCGTTCTGAAGAGACGTTTAAAGAAGCACAAGCATCAGCCATTGATGCGCGCAATCAAGGCGTTGAGCATAACGTACTAAACCTTGAAGCGCTAAAAGCCATGGAGCCTAGCGCTAATTTTGAAGGTTTCGTTGGTGCGATTCATTGGAAAAACTCTTGGCAAGTATCGAACCCAAGCTCGCTAGTAAAAGCCTATGCGAAAAACTTCCAAGAGATGGGCGGTACAATTAAAGAGAGCGATGTAAAAGAAATCGTACAAGACGGTGAAGGTTGGAAAATCATTACTGATAATGACACTTATTATAGTGACAAATTGGTCATCGCAGCAGGTCCATGGTCGAACGATTTGATCAAGCCACTTGGCTATAATCTGCCATTGTTCCCAATGCGTGGCTATCATCAGCATTTCAAAGTAACAGAAAAAAATACCATCAATCACAGTATGTTTGATATGGACAAAGGCTTTGTGATGGGCCCAATGCAGCAGGGTATCCGTATCACGACCGGTGCTGAGATGACCACGATGGATGCACCAAAGAACTTTGGTCAATTAAAAACGGTTCTGAAGCTGGCTCGCAAAATCTTACCATTAGAAGATGCGGTTGAGAGCGAAGCATGGGCAGGATCGCGTCCTTGTATGCCTGATATGAAGCCAGTTATTGGTCCTGCAGACAAGCATGAAAAACTATGGTTTGCCTTTGGTCACAGTCATCAAGGCTTTACTTTAGGGCCTATGACAGGGCGTCTGGTTGAAGAGATGATTCATGACAAGCCATTATTAGTAGATGTTGCGCCATTCAGTGCCCAGCGTTTTTCTAATTAACAGCGTATTTGCCAGATTTAGCACAGACTTAAATTAATAAATTGAAGGTATATAACATGATAAAGAAGCTGCATAGCAATCAACGTATGAGCAAAACTGTAATTCATAACCAGACTATCTATTTATGTGGTCAGGTAGGTAATGCAGAAGACGATATCAAAGCGCAAACATTGACTTGTTTGGAAAAAATCCAAACGTTGTTAGAAGAAGTGGGTAGTGATAAATCAAAACTACTATCAGTAACGGTTTGGATCAAAGATATGGCAGACTTTGCTGCTATGAATGAAGTCTATGACAATTTTTTTGAAGGCATTCAGCCACCAGCACGTGCTTGTGGCGAGTCAGCCCTAGCACGCCCTGAGCTATTGGTTGAGATGATAGCTATCGCTGCTGAGTAATAGATTGCCCGTAGTATCCGTATTAAATAAAAAAGGCCATGATAGCGATATCATGGCCTTTTTTATCGTCTTATGATTTGGTTGTGAATCTATTTTTATAAATTACCAAAGCGAACTAGACTATATTTATTCAACTTATGTCTTATAAAATTATGAATTTTTTGTGTTACCTGTTATTATACGCCAGCAACAGTTCTGAGATAATAAACAGTCTCTCAAAACCATCATTTTTTTAGCATTAATGGCTAAGCGAACTGCTGGTAGTTATATTTTCGATGTCTTTTTAAATTAATAATAGTTTGTTTCTTATTGAACATTTTGAGGAAATTCACGTGGAATTCATAGGCGTTATTTTACTTGTCATCGCAAGCATCATGTGCATTATTTATAGTATTAAGTTAATTATTATAGCCTTCCAAGAGTCGGTACTGTGGGGGCTGTTATATCTATTTCTTCCATTTGCCAATTTATACTTTATTATCACTCGCTGGGCAGAGTGCAGTTCACCATTTTTGAGATCACTCATAGCCGTTGCATTTATGATTGTGGGCGCTTTGATGGCTTCATAATAATAGCAACGTCATCTTTCTTTAGTCAGAGTATTTTCGTCAAACCGTTAGCATCCTTTCCATACCGCTTGGCGCTTCTCAATAAAAGCGTCAATACCTTCACTCACATCGTCTGCCATCATATTACAAGTCATTACTTCACTGGCATAGTCGTAAGCATCTTCGACGCTCATATTCAATTGCTTATAAAACATATCTTTGCCAGTTCTTACCGCTACTGGAGATTTGGCGGTGATAGCTGTGATTAAAGACTGCAAAACTTGCTCTAATTGTCCCGCTGGCGCTACTCGATTAATCAATCCATATTGCAAGGCAGTATGTGCATCGATAAACTCACCAGTAATGAGCATCTCAAACGCTTGCTTACGAGGTAGGTTGCGACTGACAGCAACGGCAGGCGTGGAGCAGAACAGTCCAACGTTTATCCCTGAAGTGGCAAATTTGGCTTCATTAGAGGCAACGACTAAATCACAGGCGGCGACCAGTTGGCACCCTGCTGCTGTCGCGATACCTTGCACTTTTGCAATCACGACTTGTGGCATACGGTTAATAGTGAGCATCATGTGACTGCATTGTTGGAATAGGGCGCGCTGAAAGGCTTCATCTGAATGTGCGCGCATCTCTTTTAGATTGTGACCAGCACAAAACGCTTTACCATTTGCTGCAATGACGACTACACGGATATTGTCATCTTGCGCGATATTATCCAGTTCCACTTGTAGCGCAGAGAGTAGCTCAACGGATAAGGCATTGAATTGCTTTGGTCGGTTTAAGGTGAGAGTGACCACGCCACTTTTTCTATCGTCTTTTCTAATAACGAGAAAGTCGTCCATGTCTAAGGCAACGTCAGAGTTTGTCATTTATCATCCTTGATAATGGGTTGTTTCGTTTGGTAGATGCTATGTATAGCTACCTAAATAGTAGCATGGCTTACCTCTTATATAATAGGTTGCTCATGTAGAAAGCAGACAAATAAAAATAGCGATCTCATATTCTGAGGTCGCTATTTGTTTATCAGTCAGATACACGCCAAGGCTGTATTAAGCTGTATTTAGTATGCGCCTTCGCTATAAATAAGCTCGTAGCTGTGGCTGTATATCTCGACGATATTGCCAAACGGGTCTTCCATATAGATCATGCGGTAAGGTTTTTTACCAGGGTAATAATAGCGTGGTTTTTCCATACGCTTTTTACCGCCTGCTGCAACGATGCGCTCAGCCAACTCTTCAACATTTGGATCTTGAACACAGAAGTGAAAGATACCTGTTTTCCAATATTCAAAGTTATTTTCAGGGTTTTCTTGATTTTTAAATTCAAAAATCTCAACACCGATACGGTCACCAGTAGATAGGTGAGCAATACGGAAGCTGCCCCAACCTGAACCGAATACTTCAGTACACATCTCACCAATCGGGCTATTATCTTCAACAATCTCTGTTGGCTCCATGATGGTGTACCAACCCATTACTTCAGTATAAAATTTTACGGCGGCTTCTAGGTCGGGAACTGAAAGGCCGATGTGCGAAAAACTCCTTGGATAAACGTTGTTCATAGCTTTTGCTCCTGTTAGTTGTACTCTTATTTAACATGAGGCCAGTATACAAACATACGATTATTATGTAAAATTATCAAATATTATATAAATAATTATGTATCGTAATGATAAATATCACATGGTTGCGCACTTTTTGTGCGCTTGCCGAGTTCGGGCACTTTACTCGTACGGCTGAACGCTTACACATGACCCAATCTGGCGTGAGTCAGCACATACGCAAGCTAGAAGATCAGTTGGATACAGACTTACTGATTCGTCAAGGAAAGCAGTTTTCACTGACCAATGCAGGTGAGCAGCTCTGTAAAGAAGCAGGCGAGATATTGCAGCGCTTATCACATCTGGAGCAGCGCATCGGTGAAGATCCTCCTTATGAAGGATTGGTGCGTTTGATGTCGCCTGGTAGTGTGGGACTCAAGCTATATCCGCAGCTTTTGACATTACAGCAGCAGTATCCAAAACTAGTGATTGATTACCGTTTTGCACCCAATTCTGATATAGAGAAGGCACTGGCAAGTCATGAGATTGACATTGGTTTTATGACGGATGTCTCAGATGAGGAGACAGTCAGTTGTAAGTCTATGGCTCAAGAAGCGCTAATATTAGTGACACCTGCAACTACGGTAGAGCCGAGCTGGGAGCATCTCACCGAGCTTGGCTTTATTGATCATCCAGATGGTGCCCATCATGCAGGTATGCTGCTAAGCGCTAATTATCCTGAATTCCAGCACATCAATGATTTTGAGAAAAAAGGCTTTTCTAATCAGATAGGATTAATCTTAGAGCCAGTGAGTAGGGGTATAGGCTTTACCGTGCTACCTGCACATGCAGTGGCTGCTTATCCAAAGCCTGAGCTCATTAAAAGCCATCATCTGCCTGTTGCCGTTAGCGAGACGCTATATCTTGCGGTAAGACGACGGCATGCACTCTCTAATAGACTGCATACTGTCATTGATGAAGTAACGAAATGGTTATAGCATTAATGCATGAATAATTAGCCTTACATTTTGTTTGTCATACAGTTTGGCTAGCAACAGTATCTATATATGAACGTGAAACACGCCATAATTTATTTAGATGTATTTTCGATTTATGCTACATCTATGGACTAATAATGAATATACAGCTATTAAAAAAGACATACTTTAATATTGTAATGACTTATATGATAGCTGGACTACCAATACCTGCTATTGCCGAAGATTCAGTGTTGATAAGTGATTTGGCTACTATTGAGTCGCTAGCACGGCAAGGAAATGCTATTGCTCAGTATAATTTGGGTGTTATGTATGCAGCAGGTTCAGATGTCGAGCAAGATAATGTCAAAGCTTTTGAGTGGTTGAATAAATCTGCCAGTCAAGGATTAGCTGAAGCGCAATATAATATCGGTGTTATGTACGATCAAGGTATAGCTGTACCACAAAGTCATGAAAAAGCCTTTACCTACTATAGCCATTCTGCTAAACAAGGCTATAGCAGAGCCCAATATAATCTTGGTAATCTTTACTCTAAAGGTGAAGGTGTCGTTCAAAACGATATCAGCGCCCTTGAACATTGGCAACAGGCAGCTGAGCAAAATAACAAGTTAGCACAGTTTAATTTAGGCATTGCTTATGCCGATGCGAAAGGTGTCCCTAAAGATAATATAACAGCGTTTAAATGGTACAAAAAATCTGCTGAACAAGGCGTTGCTGGTGCTCAATTTAATTTAGGTGTTCTGTATCAGCAGGGTCAAGGGGTTTCTAAAAATAACGTAAAAGCGGCTGAATGGTTCGAAAAAGCAGCTAAGCAAGGCATGGCAGAAGCTCAGTTTAACCTTGGTTTTATGTATTATAAAGGGGAGGGTGTAAAATTAGACTATAGCAAAGCAGCGCATTGGTTTGAAAGCTATAATCAGCTAGGATATCAAGACGTGCAAAACGAATTAGCAAAAATTTATATTCTAAGTGATGGTGTCTATGGCGATAGAGTAGGTGGGTTAGCAGGGTTAAAGCGTATCTGTGACACTGGCATCCAGAAATATTGTGATATGTATACAGAATGGAGCCAAAAAACAGATTAAATGGTTTGGCTCTGTTCTGCTTTGAAATGATAAAAACATCTATCTCATATTAATACCTAAGCGCATAGCAGCAGCAATATTTACAGCCGTGGTTTCAATATTGTCATAAGCCTGACTCAGTACGTTTTCGATGGTATCTACTTTTTGAATACTGGGCATGATGACCTCGAACTGGCTAGTTTGCGCAGGTTTGAGTCCGTCAACACTACCACAAATAGCAATGACTGGCGTATGGCTGGCTTTGGCAAGCTGACTGATGCCACCTGCCACTTTACCCATGGCTGTTTGCGCATCGAGCTTACCTTCGCCAGTGATAACGAGATCAGCCTCTGCGATATGCTGCGATAAATGAGCCACCTCAGCAACTGTGTCAAAGCCTGATTTTAGCTGAGCTTGAAAGAACGTCATCATCGCGTAGCCAAGACCGCCAGCTGCTCCAGCGCCTTCGACATGTTGGCAGTCCTCATAACCGTGATGACCACACATGGTGGCAAAGTGACTAAGTGCTTTATCTAAGGCTTTGACTTGCTCTGGACAAGCGCCTTTTTGTGGACCAAATACTGCGCTCGCACCAAAAAGACCACATAAAGGATTGGTCACATCACAAGCGACTTCAAATACTGTGTCTAATACCTTTACATGAAGATTTATATTATCAAGCCTATGTAGGCTGGCAAGTGCGCCACCACCATGAGTGAGTAGAGTGCCATCGATATCGTGAAATGTGATGCCTAATGCCATTAGCATGCCAAGACCTGCATCATTGGTTGCGCTACCACCTAGACCAATCACGATACGTTTAGCCCCTTCTTCTAACGCATCAGCAATCAGCTCGCCGACACCGTAACTGCTAGCAATGACAGGATTGCGTTCATCGCTTGTCAGTAGATGTAATCCGCACGCTTGAGCAACTTCGATGACAGCCGTAGCGTCGGGCAATAACAAATACTTTGCCGTTATCGGTCTCATCAGTGGATCATTGACCACCACTTCTTTCCAGCGTCCACCCAATACATAAGACAGTACCGCAGACGTGCCTTCGCCGCCATCAGCCATCGGCAGTAGCTTATAATCAGCCTCTGGAAACACTTGGCTGAAGCCAGATTGAATGGCGCGGCAAACATCCAGTGCGTCTAAGCTTTCTTTAAATGAGTCGGGAGCAATTAAAATTTTCATGAATGTCTCTTTGAATCTCTTTAAATAAATACCAAGGTTAATAGCCAGATAAAGACGATGCTGGTCACGCCTTGAATACCCGTTGCCATAGAATGGGCTTTGTAAGCCTGCGCCACACTCATACGACTAAACTGACTGACAATCCAAAAAAAGCTGTCATTGGCGTGCGAGATAGTCATGGCACCTGCACCAATGGCCATCACACAAAATACGCGACCAAGCTCACTGTCGAGACCAATTTGATCCAATAACGGCGCGATCATCGCAGAGGTGGTGACCAAGGCGACTGTGGTCGAACCTTGTGCCGTTTTTAATGCAGCAGAGACAATGAATGGCATAAAAATACCAAGCCCTAACGCAGATAACGTTGTGCCCAAATAGTCACCAATAGGTGTTACTTTTAGCATGGCACCAAATGCACCACCTGCGCCAGTAATCAATAGGATAGGCGCTGCCACAACCAAACCTTGAGAGATGCTGTCGCTAATTTGCTGCGTTTTTTGTTCAGTGTTAATTAGCAAGAAAGACAAGAATAAACCAATCAGTAATGCCGTGAGTGGATTGCCGATAAACACTAAAATATCTGTCAACGTGCCACTGCCAAATGGTGCACTTGGGAAGTTCGCAACAGACGATAAGCAAATCAATACGATAGGGACAATGATAGGCAAAAACGCCATTGTTGCGGATGGCATGCTGCTATAGTCGTCGCGTGACTTCATATTTTCAGGCAAAGTCGCTGCTGGCGCGTCCAGTGCGTCGATATTGTCGGGAGCGACATTCAAGAAGCGATTAGACCACCACCAGCCAGCCAGTACAGCAACCGCTGTCACCACCACACCGACCATGATGACCAAACCTAAATTCGACTCTAGTCCTAAGTTACCTGCTGCGGCAATTGGACCTGGGGTTGGCGGTACAAAGGTATGAGTTGCGTATAAGCCTGTCGCTAAGGCTATGCTCATCGCCACACTGGATACATGTAAACGCTCGGCCAATGTTTCTTTCAATGAGTTTAAAATAATATAGCCAGAGTCACAGAATACTGGTACTGAAACTACAGCACCAACGATAGACATGGTCAAAGTAGGGAAGCGGGGCCCCAAAACTTTGATGACCGTTTCTGCCATTACAATGGCGGCACCTGTTTTTTCAAGGATTAGCCCGATGATAGTACCGAAGACAATAACCAGACCGATGTAACCTAAAATACCGCCAAAGCCATCCGAGATGGTTTTAGCAACAGTATTAAGCGGCACTTGGTAAAATAGCGCTACTAAAAAGGCTGATAATATCAATACTAAAAAAGGATGCCACTTTAACTTTGCTGTGGCAAAAATAATAAAAAGAATGGTCAGCACAAGCCAAAATACGATCATTACTGTCTCTACATGTAGGGTTGATAGCGATAATTGTGGATGCTGTTATTTAGCTATTATTTCATTAATAGCAGCATCAATAGGTATATGGATTTTTAAAGGGGCATATTCTATAGTAAATCCAAGCTGCTAGGGAATCTATTCGGCTCATATTTGATTTTATTCATGGTAAAGCTTAGATACTCTGCTAGTATGTGCTTTTTGCTTCACACGTACCATTATCAGGATGCCTACCTTGACCATATTTACCGCGCCTACTATAGCCAATATAGAAAATGATGAATTACGTCTGCAGCTACAGCAGATTATAGACCTAAAAACCAAGCCGCTGGGCGCGCTTGGGCGAATAGAGGCACTCGCTGTGCAGTTGGGCATGATTCAAGGAACGATCACACCGCATATTGAGCAAGCGCAAATACGAGTGTTTGCGGCAGACCATGGTTTAACTAAGCATGGTACATCAGCGTTTCCTAGTGCTGTCACTGCGCAAATGGTTCATAACTTTTTGCAAGGCGGTGCCGCCATCAACGTACTGGCACGCCAGCATAATATTGAGTTAAAGGTTGTTGATGCTGGGGTGGATGCCGACTTTGCTCCTCATCCAAAATTGCTGGATTACAAGGTTCGTCATGGTAGTCGTGATGCGTTAACAGAGCCTGCAATGACAGAAACAGAGTGTTTAATAGCGCTAGAAAACGGCATGAAAGTCGTCAAGAATCTAGCGGGTAATCTGTTGATTGTTGGGGAGATGGGTATTGGTAATACTTCGGCGGCGAGTCTCTTGCTGGCGAGATTGGGCAATTTTCCCATTGCTGATTGTATTGGTCGCGGCACAGGGCTTGACGATGCAGGATTAGAGCATAAGACGGATATTTTGACGCAAGTATTAGAGCGTCATCAACAGGCACAAGCACCGTTTGATGTACTCGCTGCATTGGGCGGGCTTGAAATTGCCATGATGGCGGGTGCGCTGATTCAAGCTGCTAGTGAACGGCGTATTCTCCTGATTGACGGTTTTATTGCCAGTAGCGCATTATTGGTGGCTGAACGCCTAGCGCCTGGTGTTGCTCAATACGCGGTCTTTGCTCATCACTCTGTTGAGCCGGGGCACGCGCATTTATTGAAATCACTAAATGCTGAGCCTTTACTTAATATGGGCATGCGCTTAGGCGAGGGTAGCGGGGCTGCGCTCGCGTATCCATTGTTGCAATCCGCTTGCGCCATTATCAATGAGATGGCAAGCTTTAGTGACGCCGGTATCAGTGAGCAAACCAACTGATGTCACAATCATCAAATCAGCCATCCTCGCCTAGACGAACCCTTGCTCAATTGATAAAGCATGAATGGATATTGTTACTGGTCGCCGTTCAATTTTTAACGAGATTATCAGTACCACCATTTAAGCATTATGATCCGCAATGGTTGCATCAGAGCAGTCGCCATTTTCCCGCAGTCGGTTTACTGGTTGGCTTACTCTGTGCTGGCGTGTTTTGGCTGGGCAGTCTGTTATTTACGCCCCTAGTTGCTGCAGTGCTGAGCACAGCTTTTGGAATTAAGCTCACTGGCGCTTTTCATGAAGATGGTCTTGCGGATAGCTGTGACGGTCTCGGCGGTGGTCTGACTCGCGAGCGCACACTGACTATTATGAAAGACTCGCGCCTAGGTACTTATGGTGTATTAGGTTTGGTGTCTGCGCTATTACTCAAAATTAGCTTACTTGCCTCGATGCCGATATCAATGGCTGTCATCGCGCTTATCCTAGGACATACCGCATCGCGTTTACTTTGCATTAGCCTGCTGTCTTTACTGCCTTATGGTGGAGAGATAGAACACGCAAAAGCCAAACCGATGGCGCAGCAGTTGACGCCAATACAAGGGCTATATAGCAGTGGCTGGCTAATATTGGCTATTATTTTAGTCGCACTTATATTCCCCAATACGATGCAGCAGATTGGGCTTGCTCAATGGTTGTTAGCCATGATATTGGCGCTGATAGCCACTGATTACATGCGACGTTTATTACGCAGGCGCTTGGATGGTTACACGGGCGATGGGCTCGGCGCGACGCAGCAGCTTAGTGAAATTGCTATTTATATCGGACTGGCTGCTTCTATACCCTTTATTTAAATCAAATCGTCAACAAGGACAATACTCATTCATGATTCTCTATATTTGGCGTCATCCCAAACCGATGAATACTGAAGGAATTTGTATTGGACAAACTGATGTCGGCGTCGATAAACGTAAGTTGAAACGTCTTGCCAATAAAATCGAGCGCTTTGTGCGTTTGCATCAATTGCCAAAAACAATTTGGGTCAGCCCCTTACAACGTTCACTAAAAGTCGGGCAAATATTAGCGCAACGTGGTTTTGAGTGTCGCGTCGTGCCTGAATTGGCTGAGATTCATTTTGGCGAATGGGATGGATGTCGGTGGGCGCAAATCACCAAGCAAGAGATTGATGAGTGGTGTCATAATTTTGCCCATTTTGCGCCCAGTCATGGAGAGAGCTTGCAGCAGCTATTTGAGCGTGTTGAAGGTTGGTTGGTTAAGGTTTCAACTGAACAAAAAGATAGCCCAGTATTAGTCATCGGTCATGCAGGCTGGATAAATGCAGCCAAGATAATAGCTGCTGACCAAGAAGTGCCGAAAACAGCCGCTGAGTGGCCGCGCTCTGTCGCATATCTGTCCTGTAATCGTATTGATATTTAATTAAAAAAACGGCCATTATATTGACCGTTTTTAAATTTTGAATGCTTTTGAGTGCTTTTGAATAATTTAGGAGGCTGTTAGCTTTCAGCTTGTAGCTCATCGATTTTTTCAAAATAGGCTCTCTCGTTTTCTGCTAATCCTAGGTTCGAATCAAAGCTCACATAAATGCCTCTATCATCCAGTGTTGCATACCAGTGGTCTGCATCATTATCGGTTAGGATTTGAAAGTATTTATTATTAACGATTCTACCCACCTTATAAATTTCACCTTCGCTATAAAAATGATTGCCTTGGGTACAGCGTAATTTGTCGTCAGTATTTATCATGTCATTGCAGCCTATCGTTATCTAAATAAAATCTATCAATCAAATACAACGAGCATATCAACTCAGGTGACAATAATAAAGATGACTTTATAGGTAGTATCTTATTGTTAAGTATAGGCTTTCCAAGCTATTTATTACAAATAGTTGCTAGAATATATCACTGTTCAAAATACCTGATAAAATCATCAATTAAGCGCGATAGCAAAACGCAAAAAAGCCAGCAACATGACGTTACTGGCTTTTTTAGACTAGATCTAGATATTCAAAAAATTACTCTTCTGAATAATCTTCGTTCTCGTCTTCAACTTCTGTTGCTGACTCTTCGTTGTCGCCATCTTCAGAAAGAATGGTAACTAGAATAGTAGCGGTAACGTCATGATGTAGCTGAATATCAACATTGTATTCGCCAACTTGACGTAAAGTGCCTTCAGGAAGCTTGATTTCAGCACGGTCTACTTCTAGACCTGAGTTAGTCAATGCCTCAGCAATATCACGAGTACCGATAGAGCCGAATAGCTTGCCTTCGTCGCCTGATTTAGCACGCATGATGACATTAACGTCAGTTAGCGCATCAGCACGTTCTTGAGCAACAGCTACTTCTTTCGCTTCTTCAGCTTCAAGCTCGGCACGACGTGCTTCGAACTTTTCAATGTTAGCTGCAGTAGCAGGTAGTGCTTTACCCAAAGGGATAAGAAAGTTACGTCCGTAACCTGGTTTCACATCGACAGTTTCACCGAGTTTACCAAGGTTGACGATACGCTGTAACAAAATAATTTGCATGAGTCATTCCTAGTTAAAATTAACGGTTAACCCTGATGGTTATCAGTGTATGGAAGTAGCGATAAATAACGAGCTTGCTTGATAGCAGTAGCTAGTTGACGCTGATATTTAGTAGATGTACCGGTAATGCGGCTTGGTACGATTTTACCATTATCACTGATGTACTGTTTTAGCAATTCAACATCTTTATAATCGATGTGAGTGATGCCTTCAGCAGTGAAACGGCAGAATTTGCGACGGCGATAGAAACGTGCCATGAGTATTCTCCTTTAATTAGTCTTCACTGTTGTCGTTGTCGTCATTATCGTTTTCACGACTGTCTGGACGACGAGTAGTTGCTTTGCGTGCGCGTTTTTCATCGGCATTCTTGGCTAACTGCGACTCTTCAGTGACAGCGTCGTCACGGCGCATAACTAGACTACGAATGATCGCGTCGTTATAACGGAATAATTCTTCAAGTTCAGCTAAAGTTTCACCGTCAGTTTCAATGTTGAAAAGAACGTAGTGAGCTTTGTGAATCTTGTTGATTGGATATGCCAATTGACGGCGGCCCCAATCTTCTAAACGATGGATAACACCGTTGTTGTCTTGAACTAACTTGATGTAGCGCTCAACCATTCCGACCACTTGGTCGCTTTGGTCTGGGTGTACAAGTAACACCAGTTCGTAATGTCGCATTATGACTCCTTACGGATTAGTAGCTATTAACCCTATGTTAATAGCAAGGAGATTTATAAGGTAAGCCCGATTTCTAGCTATTATTATGAATAAATAATAAGAAATAAGCTTAGTTTATAAAGCGCCGTATTATAACAGTAGTCAGACATTAACACAAAGGTTAATCGCTGAGATACTGCCAATAAACTACAAAAGCAATGAATTATCTTCTCACAATAAAAAAGCAACGATAACACGCTGCTTTTTTATCAAAACAATAAGATGGATTGTTAATAAACAAGCTATTTTATCTTTGGTTCTTTCACTAACTGACTACTATCTGCTTTTACCACTAAGGTTTTGGCCAATTTGTCATGCCAGCCGATATTTTCAGGGCTTTTCGATGCCATGTAATAGTGAATAGCAATAATCACGAACCCTAAAAAGCTAGTAAACGAAAACAATAAGTTATAAATAATAAATAATAACAAAGTACGCACACCAATAAGCTTGGTAAAAGAGGGCAACCGATGGGTGGTTTGATCCACCACGCGAATACCCGTAATCAGCTTACCGAGTGACTGACCACGCAGTGTGATAAATACCAATTGCAGCGCAAATAAGCCAAATACCATCACTTGCGACATCATCAATGTGCTACTAGGAAGACTCTCCATCAGTGTCATTGAATACTGATAAGCCGCATCCATGTCTTGGATATTTTGGAATTTGGTATAATCCACATCCATTTTGGTCAATGCCATCACTAGCGGAAAAATAGCCAGTAGATAGAGTAGTCCATTGATGGCTGTTGCTAATACTCGCGACATAATCGGTGCAAGTACCACATTGCCGACGACTTTGTCTTTGCTAGACGCAGCCTTATTGCTATTAGACTTGTTTAGTGACACATTATTGTGCGGTGTTTGCTGACGATTGGTGGTCATGTCAGCTTTCATATTTTTATCCGTGTCTTTTGGACGTTCAGGCTTGCCATACAATCTATCTAATGAAACTGATTTGCTATCCGAGCTATTGCTAGCGTTGTCTTCAGGAAAAACAGTTACATTATTGATAATAGAGTCATTAACATCATGACTGCCAACGTTTGTAGGTCGATAAACCGTTTGATTATTAGTCAAGTTACCGACACGCTGCCATTGGTCTAAGCCTTCATGCCACATCAAATCATCCAGCAGTACTTCACCAGATGCCAACATGATATTCAGCTGCTCCAAATTGTAGGGACCAGCTTGTACGTTATTTCGAGCAAGGAAAATCTGCATAATTGCCTGCATAGTTAGTCATATCTTAAGTCACTATATATGATACATAATATTAGGGTCTATTTAACATTTTTCAAATAGACCCTAATCATTGTTCCTTTAATGACTGTGTGAATTACTGCCGTGACTGAACGTTAGGGCTTACTTCGCTTCTTCACCAGCTAAGAAGAACCAAGTATCTAGTACAGAATCAGGGTTCAACGACACTGAGCTGATACCTTGTTCCATGAGCCAGAACGCGAGATCTGGATGGTCTGATGGACCCTGACCACAGATGCCGACATATTTGTTTGCTTTACGGCACGCATCAATCGCCATGGTCAATAGCTTCTTAACCGCAGGATCACGCTCATCAAATAGATGTGAGACGATACCTGAGTCACGGTCAAGACCAAGTGTCAACTGAGTCAAGTCGTTAGAGCCGATTGAGAAACCATCGAAGTGCTCTAGGAATTCATCTGCCAATAGGGCGTTGGTTGGTAGCTCACACATCATGATAACGCGTAAACCGTTTTCGCCACGTTTTAGACCGTTTTTCTCAAGTAATTCGATGACTTCTTTGGCTTCGCCAACGGTACGAACGAATGGAATCATAATCTCGACGTTGGTCAAGCCCATCTCATCACGTACGCGTTTTAGTGCTTTACACTCAAGCTCAAAGCAGTCACGGAAATTATCAGACACATAACGACTGGCACCGCGGAAACCAAGCATTGGGTTTTCTTCTGATGGCTCGTATAATTTACCACCAAGCAGGTTAGCATATTCGTTTGATTTAAAATCTGACATACGAACGATAACTGGCTGATCCATAAAGGCAACGGCTAGCGTTGAGATACCTTCGACCAACTTATCCACGTAGAAATCTACCGGTGAGGCATAACCAGCGATACGCTCTTGGATGGCTTGTGCAATTTCGCGTGGCAAGCTGTTCATATTTAGCAAGGCTTTTGGATGCACACCAATCATACGGTTGATGATGAATTCTAAACGCGCAAGACCAATACCTTCGTTTGGCATTTGCGTGAATGAGAAGGCACGATCTGGATTACCAACGTTCATCATTACTTTGAAGGCAAGCTCTGGCATAGACTCAACAGAGTTGGTCTGCACTTCAAAATCAATTTGGCTTTCATAAATGAAGCCAGTATCACCTTCGGCACAAGAAGCAGTTACGTCTTGACCATCAACCAATAGCTCAGTCGCATTACCACAACCAACGATGGCTGGAACACCTAGCTCACGAGCAATAATCGCTGCGTGACAGGTTCGGCCACCACGGTTAGTGATGATAGCAGAAGCACGCTTCATGACTGGTTCCCAATCCGGATCGGTCATGTCTGATACGAGTACATCACCTTCTTGTACTTTATCCATCTCATTTAAGTTGCTAACGATACGGACTTTGCCTGAACCGATACGCTGACCGATTGAACGACCTTCACACAATACTTTAGCGTTAGTCGTGTCGATGATATAACGTTCCATAACATTGCTGTCTTGGCGGCTCTTAACCGTTTCAGGACGCGCCTGAACGATAAAGATTTCATTGGTATCGCCGTCTTTTGCCCATTCGATGTCCATTGCTTGGCCATAATGCTTTTCGATTGTTACGGCTTGTTTAGCAAGAGAGGTTAGCTCTTCAGTTGATAATGAGAACTGCATACGATCTTGTTTTTCAACATCGACAGTTTTCACTGATTTAGTGGTGCTACCTTCATCACCGTAAATCATTTTCTTATGCTTGCTGCCTAGGTTACGGCGAATCACCGATGGTTTGCCATTGGCTAGCAATTGCTTAGAAATATAGAATTCATCTGGGTTAACCGCGCCCTGTACAACCATTTCACCTAGACCATAGCTTGACGTGATGAATACCACTTGATCAAAACCGCTTTCGGTATCTAGCGTGAACATCACACCCGCCGCGCCAGTTTCTGAGCGAACCATACGCTGTACAGCAGCAGATAAGGCAACGCCTTCATGCTCAAAACCTTTATGGACACGATAAGAGATGGCACGGTCATTATATAGTGATGCAAATACTTCTTTAATTGCAATTAGGACGTTATCAATGCCGCGAATGTTCAAGAAAGTCTCTTGCTGACCCGCAAATGATGCATCTGGCAAATCTTCGGCAGTCGCAGAAGAACGTACAGCAACCGCGATGTCTTCGCCGCCGCTCATCGTTTCAAACGATTGACGTACTTCTTGCTCAAGATCACTTGGCAGCTCTTGCTCAATAATCCAAGTACGAATCTTTTTACCCGTTTCTGCAAGTTTTTTGACATCATCAACATCTAGCGTTTTTAGTTCGCTGTTGATTTTGTCAAGCAGGCCAGTTTCATTCAAAAAGCGGTTAAATGCATTTGATGTGGTGGCAAAGCCGCCTGGTACACTAACACCCAAATCAGACAAATGGCTGATCATTTCACCTAATGAGGCGTTCTTGCCGCCGACCATTTCAATGTCGTCTTTTCCTAGCTGATCAAGATTGATTACAAGTGCTGTAGATTGCGCTGCCATGATAACTCCAGAAAATAAGGTTATTTAGTAAAGATTATAACGGTGAATTATACCGCTATATTTGGAGAATTTCGAGGGGTTGAACCAATATTTTTGTCAAAAAGATACAAATTGTGGGCTTTGCTACATAATTAATAGAAGGTTATTCATTTTTTTATTTTTGAGATGACGTAAAAATGCGAGTAAAGACCACTCTAATTATCAAGATATGTTTATAAATCGGCTGATAAATAGAGGGTTTAAAATAAATAACAGAAGAGCTTTAGGATATTCTTATAATATTTGCCTTTATATATAGCAGATAATGCTGCGCTAGTATGAGTAACCAGTCAGCACAATAATGGTTATTAATCGGCATGATAAGATTAAAGGCACTGTGGCTTTCTAAGTGTACGCCTGTAACATTGATTTCTATTAGGTCGCTATTATGCGTATAATGTAGAGCATAAATAGTAGCGGTTTATCCTGATATAAATGTGCAATATTAGCGCTTATACAAAACGAAAATTACGTCTGAAAATCAAGTCTAAAGCCGATCAAAAATAAAAGCCAAATGAAGATTACCATTGTGTTTTCAATCGAGGTGCCAACGTTATGTACTCAAGTAATCCAGCTGAACAACTGAATCCCACTATTCAAAATCGCAACGCGTTAAACTTAGACAGCTCTCAAGCCGTTCGAACCGCTTTTTTTATCTCAGATGGCACAGCGATTACGGCGGAGACGCTTGGCCGCGCTATCTTGAGTCAGTTTGCTTCAGTACCTTTTGAAACACGAGTGTTGCCATATGTCGATAGCTTAGAGCGTGCAGAAGACGCTGTTGAGCAAATCAACATGGCGTATCAACGAGATGGTTTGTTGCCATTAGTCTTTGATACGATTGTTAACCCTGATATTCGTGAAAAGATCAATTCTGCCCAAAGCTGTAACTTGGATATGTATGAGGGTTTGATAGGTCGCGTCGCTGAAGAAACGGGTGTGGAGCCTGACGGACATTCGGGTCATGCACACGACGATGTGGATTCTGAGACTTATAAAGAACGTATCGACGCGGTGCATTTCGCTTTAGACAATGATGATGGTGCGCGTACGCGTCATTACGATGCGGCCGATATTATTTTGGTGGGCGTATCACGTTCAGGTAAAACACCGACTTCTTTATACTTAGCCTTACAGTTCGGTATTCGAGCAGCAAATTATCCTTTGACCGAAGATGACTTGTACGATAATCAATTGCCAAAAGCATTGCGCGAGCACAAAGACAAGCTGTTTGGTCTATTGATCGATACCGATCGCTTGGTGAAAATCCGTCAAGAGCGCCGTGCGGGCAGTCGTTATTCGAGCTATCAGCAATGTCAGCAGGAGCAGCGGGCGATACAGGGGATTTATATCACGCATGGTATTCCAAGCCTTGATGTCTCTGAGATGTCCGTTGAAGAAATCGCTACGCGCATCTTGCAGATGACGGGTCTCAAACGCCGTATCGGCTAATAAAATATAAGCTATCAATGAATGGCTTGAATCAATTAATTGTTTAGTAATAACGATTTAGCAATAACGATTGCTCAAAAAAGAACCATTATTTAAAGCATCACTATTAATAACTATCATTTAATACCATCTCATTATCACATAGAGAATATTATGAGTTCATCTTATAAATCTAGCAAGACCCCTTTATTATTGGCCAGCTTGCTGAGTGCGGTCAGTTTACTGAGTGCTTGCCAAACGTCACCTTTTTCACTTGAGCCAGTGCCTGAGCCACGTTATATCCCAACCATTGTATTGGGTGAAGCGCAAACGCTAACAATCATGCCCAATCGTGTGGCCTGCGCCTCGGCATTACCGATGCAGTGTTTACTGGCCAAATCAAGCAAAGATGGCAGCGTGTTTCAGGTACCTTATGATTGGATTGATGACTTTAAACCAAGCCTTGGCACAGAATATGTGATTAGTGCGCGTCCGCAGATTGACGAGGGACAAAAAAGCGCGACTGGGCATTGGACACTGCAAAATATTGTGTCACAACGTATGGTGGGCACGCCTTAGTCGTGTGGTTTTGACTCAAGCAATTATTGATTCATACACAGTCTAAAAATCAAATAAATAAGTAAATGTAAAGAGGACACGATGGGAACTAAAAAACCAAGCGACGCGACCAATGATATTGGTAAAGACATTCATACCGAAGTATCAAATAAAGAAAGCGGTCGCGTGCCGAATCCTGAACATACTGAAGGCAAAAATAAAAAACAAAATATTGAACAAACCCATGAGCAGGTCACTGATGATGTCATGCACCATCCTGATCTTATTAATCCGCTCGATGATACGCGAATCGATATCAAGTCTGGTTATACGAAAGATTCACGTCGCTTAAAAGGCGATAACCACGAGTATGAGTATGATGCGGTCGTTTTAGGAGCAGGTCCTGCTGGCGAAGCGGCAGCTATGAAACTGACTAAATCTGGCAAAAAAGTGGTGGTCATTGATCCACGTGATCAGGTAGGTGGTAACTCTACCCATGTGGGTACGATTCCAAGTAAAGCACTGCGCCAATCGGTATTTAACCTCATTAACTTTCGCCGTGATCCTATGTTTACCAAGGCGATGGAGTACAAGCAAGTTCCTCTAAATAGAGTGCTTGCCAATGCTCGAAAAGTCATTCGCAATCAGGTTAGTACGCACACACGATTCTATGAACGCAATCGCATTGAAGTGATTCAAGGTTGGGCAAGTTTCATTGATGCTCATACTTTGCGTGTTGAAACCGATGACAATGTCTTTGAAACCATTACCTTTAATAAAGCCATCGTAACGGTTGGTAGTCGTCCTTATCGCCCTGAAATTTTAGACTTTAACCATCCGCGCGTTTTTGATTCTGATAAAATTTTGCAAATGGATTATGTGGTCAAAAAAATTATCATCTATGGTGCGGGCGTGATCGGTTGTGAGTATGCCTCTATCTTTACGGGTCTTGGTTATAAGGTTGATTTGATTAATAACCAAAATCAATTGCTCAGTTATCTCGATAGCGAGATTAGCGATGCTATCGCGCATGACTTTAGACAATTTGGCGTATTGATTCGTAGTAATGAAGAGATTGATCATCTTGAAACGCATGACGATTATGTCGTCTTGCATCTAAAGAGTGGTAAGCGCATCAAATCTGATGCCATTCTTTGGTCAAATGGTCGCTCAGGTAATACGGAAGGTTTAAACTTAGAAGCGATTGGTCTAAAAGCAAACAGCCGTGGTCAATTAAAAGTTGATGATACCTATTGTACTGAAATCGAAAATATCTATGCCGCAGGCGATGTGATTGGCTGGCCATCTTTGGCTTCTGCCGCTTATGACCAAGGACGCTGTGCGGCGGCCTTTATGGTTGGTGATAGCGATGCGGAACCAGTGTCAAGCGTGCCAACTGGTATCTATACGATTCCTGAAATTTCTTGTATCGGTAAAACTGAGCAAGAGCTAACCGACGAAAAAGTCCCATACGAAGTGGGTCAAGCATTCTTCAAGCATTTGGCACGTGCACAAATCATTGGTGAACGCTCAGGCGTACTAAAGATTTTGTTCCATCGTGATACGTTAGAGATTTTAGGCATCCATTGCTACGGTAACCATGCATCAGAGATTATCCATATTGGACAAGCCGTGATGAAGTGTAAGAGCAATAATACACTTGAGTACTTTGTGAATACTACTTTTAACTATCCAACGATGGCAGAAGCGTATCGCGTGGCGGCACTAAATGGTCTTAATCGTGTTTTTTAAGTGATAGAATATTAAAACGTTATAAATAAAAAAGCGCCTGCTATTTAGCAGGCGCTTTTTTTGATTCAGGATTATTGATTTGGCTTTTATTGATGGCAGTCGCTAATGACATGCAATCGTCTTTTGCTTTAGGACACTGTTTTAAGTGCTTTATTCGCGTCATGCCAGCGCACCCACATAAGTAGCGCAAAGTAAAACACCCATAAGGCGGCTAGTGCATAAAATCCAGTAGAAACTTGGGAAATACTAGCCCCCATTTGATTAAGCTGGACGGAGGTGTTGATACCCGGTGTCGTGGGTACGAACCAACGTATGATCTGTAAAACTGTGGGCAGCTGATCTGCTGGCCACGGATAACCACTGACAAAAAACATCGGTAGTGAGCTAAAAATTAGGATTTGCATACTACGTTCGCGCTGGCGAAACCAGAGTCCAAGCACACAACCAAGTGTCGCCACGGTTGGACAAAATAACAAAAGGAACAGTAAACTGCCAAGCATGTTTTGCCCACGCGGATAGTGGTGTAGCTCAAATGTCCAACCATAATAAAAGCAGCCAATAATGAAGCTAAACATACTGAGCGCAGCAATTCGCCCAAGCCAACCACGGATACTTGTCGCATGTCGCCGCTGCTCATACCATGTACCAATCAGCATCGCTGTGGCGATTAATAAGGTTTGTTGCAAAATTAGAATAGAGACCGCTGGCACCACATAAGCGCCATAACCTTCTGTTTGATTGTATAAAGGGATAATTACTAATGGTACCGCTTGAGTATTAGCAGCCGCTGTTGCTGAATAAGCACCTTGTGCCACGTTTTTTTTGACTTCAATCCCTGCTGATACCGTACTGACTGCTTTTAAAAAGCCCATCTGTACGTTTTTATTTAACAGAAAGTAGCCGCCATTACCCAATACGCTGACGCTCGCCGCTTTTCCCGATAGTACTTGCTGCTCAAGCCCACTTGGAATGACCATGTACCCAGCGATTTCATCTGACCACATGGCCTCTTTAGCCTGCTGCTCGTTGAGAAAAAGCTGTGTGTCTAACTGTGGACTGGCACTCGCATAGCGAACGATGGTTCGTGATAGATTACTATTGTCGTTATCAATGATACCAACAGGTACATGGTTGACCACTTCTGTCGAATACGGCCAAGGATAAAAAAAACCATAAATAATAGGGGCAATCAGTAAGAGTAATAGCACACCTTTATCAGAAAAGATGTCCTTAATGGTCTGTAAAAAACTACCTAAGAAACTAGGTGTTGAGGACTGCTTGGTTGAATCTGACGTTGTCGAAGATAAATGGTCTTTTGGTGGTAATGACATTAGCGCGCCCCCCAACGTTCAGGATGCGCCAGCGCGCGTTTGGTTAATAAAGTAGTCAGGGTCATCGCAATCGTCGTGGCAATAGCCAGACCATAGACGATCGGCAATGACACAGCAACAGGGGCTTGCATCTGTAATTGTGCAATGTGCAGTTTTAGATAGTGAGTGAGTGGCAGTGCATCTGACCAATGCCGAGCACTGTCACTGATAGCAATATAAGGGAAGGTCACACCAGCAAAGGCATAAGAAGGTGCTGAAATAAAACCAGTAGCAGACAAGCCCATGCGTAATGAAAATGAGCCTAAGGTAAAGATAGCACCCAGCCAAAACGATAGCATTATTAATAATATCAAACCAGCATAAGTTGCAAGCACTGAGCTCATGGCAACGGATTCTTGCGGCGTGGCAAGCCATAGAGCCAACATCGCCCAAATGCTAAAGGCCAATGTCGGCCAAAAGTATTTGCCCAACAGACCAAACAATAAGACTAAAACGTTTGCACTTTCCGTCATATCTTCATTCGCATGACTAGAGACAGAGATTTGATCATTTTTGCTCATGTTATGGTTGTTTTCTACGGCATTTAATATTTGCCCTGATGTTGACTCGTTTTTTGTGATTCGTGTCAAATTGGGATGACCTGTACTGATAAAGCGATACCAGTGGCCGAGTCGTTTATCCCGCAGCTCACGACCAATCGTCGTTGCACCGATCACCATCGCTAAAATATGCAGCAGCGCGGGTATGACCGTTGAAGCCAAAAACTGCTGATAATCGGTGGCTGCATTAAACAGGCTGATACGCTGTATGCCAATCGGTGAGTAAGCAATCGCAGCTTGCGACGGTGCCATGCCTTGTTTGACCAAGCGTTGTATCTCAACGCCTGCCGATAACGTCCCAGCGACCGCTTGAACGCTGGTTTGGATAATGCCCGAATGTGTACCGTACTGAGCATTTACTTGTAAAATTAATGGAGCAGGCTCAGCAGATAAAATATGCCGAGAAAAATCTTCAGGGATAATGACAATAGCGTAAATATCACGCTGCAAAATAGCCGCTTTTGCCTCAGCCTCTGAGTAATAAAGTTGTCTAACCGTTAGAGTAGGGCTGGCTTCCAAATAGCGTACCGCGGTATTGGCAATCGGGCTATTGTCTTGGTCTATCACCCCAATGGGCAAATCCGTAATCTGTGTTTGTGAAAATATCCACCAAATCAGTAGGACGGTTGCCAGTGGTATCCAGACCACCATACTAAAGTCCCACGGATTTTTGGTCAAAAACCGTCGCTCATAGGCAGCACTACGTAAAAAAGCCTTACTTAACTTCATCGGGTGCATGGCTTACTCTTGGCTTGCATTAGTAAGTGCTGGATTGACGCGTACAATAACGCTCATACCTGAGCGAATACGTGCATCGGGAGTCGTCGGACGTGCTTTTACTTCAAAGGTACGTACATCGAATCCATCATCATTATTGGTCGGCCGCCAAGTGGCAAAGTCAGACAATGTTGACGTAGCATAAACGGTAAACTGTTTGGTATAAGGCTTATTTGCTGATGACAGCGCAGGAATCGTACCAGTAAATTGCTGACCAATCGCAAACTGGTTTAAGTAGGATTCGGTGACATTAAGTACGACCCACTGCTCATCGGTATTGACCAACGTCAAGATAGGCACGCCTTGTCCGATGACTTCACCCGCGCTGACAATGACATTGTCCACAATGCCTGCAATAGGGCTTTTTAAATTGGCTTCTTCTTTTGCCACCAGTGCTTCTTCTAGTTGCGCATCGACTTGCGCTACTTGCGCTGTCGCCGCTGATTTATCTTCACTGCGTGCGCCTTCTTTTGCCAAATCGTATTGCAAGCGCGCCGCTTCAGTTTGATCTTGAGTGGCCAGATATTGCGCATACGCCTCATCGCGTTTTTGCCGTGCCATAAGGCCTTCTTCATAAAGGCGGTTGACACGCTGGTAAGTGTTCTCTGCCAAATCAGAAGCAGCTTTGTTGGCTTGCCAAGCCGCTTTTGCTTGAGCGATCTCTTGTGGACGGGCGCCATTTTCGGCTTTATCTAACTGACTTTGTGCCATTTGCTTGCCAGCCAGCGCCTGATTGATCTTTGCGTTAATCTCAGGCGAGTCCATTTCAATCAGCTGTTGCCCGACCGTCACCGCATCACCTTCTGTGACCAGAATTTTGGCAATACGTCCCGGTACTTTTGCAGCGATGGAGGTTTGCTGCATCTGCATCTGCCCTTGCAAAGTCACGACTTCAGGTTCGCTATGCTGATTGCTTTTATATAGACCATAGGCAATAACGCCTAATACAATCAGAACCAATAGCGCCAGAAGTGCCTTTTTTATCATGGCAGATTTATCCGCTTTTTCTGCATGGCGCTTATAAGTAGGCACTGCTTGCTCATTTTCAGCATCAGTTGCTTGATCGTTATGGTTATTGACTGAGTCGGTAGATTGCTCTGAGTCGTTTAACTTGCGCGAGTCGTCTGATTCGTTGGTAGATTCAGTCATGACAGTGAGATTCCTAAAGCAGCAAAATTGAGGATAAAGGGTATGTTATTAGTACATTCGTACAGCATAAGGTTTGGCGCTTTCTAAGGCTTCAGAATTAAAAATCGCACCAAAGGCGACGATAAATGCTGAATAATAAAGCCAAAGCATAATGACCACGGCAGCTGAAAGCGCGCCAAACTCAGCGCTATAGTTATTAAAGTTTTGCACATAAATCGAAAATAGCACAGACAATACAATCCAAAGAATGGTCGCCAGAGTTGCTCCTGGTACCAGTTTTTTTAGCGCAACGGCGTCACGGTTTGGGGCTAGGCGATAGAGACTTAAAAAGCTTAAAAATATGATACCAGCCAATATAGGCCACCTGCTCCAAAGTGCAATCGTTTTAGCTATTTGCGGGAAGGGGAAATAGGCTGCCCCTACAGGAATAATAGCAATAGAAGAGACCGCTATAATCAAGATTACTACCGCGCCAAAGGTTAAGCTGACTGCTAAAATGTTACCTTGTATGAAGTTACGCTCTTGAGTGATATGAAAGGCAAGATTGATAAGAATAATTAAAGATTTAACACCTTTAGAGCCAGCATAAAGGGCGAGTAAGGTCGATAAGACAAGACTGAACGTGAGCGCGGATGTGGTATTAGAGACCAATGCGCTTAGGCGTGAATTGAGGACTTCATACACCGTGTCGGGTATAAAGGGACGCAAAACCGAGATTTGCTCTTGCATCTCAGCTGGTGAAAACGCGAGACCATAAAGCAGTACAAACACCGCCATTACTGGAAAAATTGATAAGAAACCAAAAAATCCCACGCTCGCGCAATGTGCCCAAACATTAGAGTTGTTCGCAATACGCCACGTCTTTAATGAAGGCTGCAGCCAATTACTTATTAATTTAGAAGTCGGGTTTTTCATAAAACAGTATTCGCAATAGAGTTAGCAATAGTATGGTTATTGACAGCTTTATGATAATTAGTATGGTCAGGCCACTGTAATAGTATTGCGGCGTTAACCTCGCTTGAGGTATCAAATATACCTCTTCGCTCAGCTGCCTTGTCATACTTTAAAATAGAATCAACTATATAAACGCTTATCCACACTATCTATCATTTTCAAATTAAATCATTACTCAGTATACAAAGTCGGTAATCGAATATCAGCAGCATTAAGATAGGCGTTAAAGGCAAGAGGCGTACCACAGCTTTGCATGAGTGCGGCCAGCGATTGTACATAGCTGTTCGCCGCTTGCGCTTGTTCAGTACGTGCTTTAAGCGACTGCGTTTGTGCTTGGACTACCTCAATCGGTGTATTTACACCTTCTTGTAGCCCCAACTGGCGCAAACGCAAGACTTCTGCGGCCAGATCTACATTGCTTTGTAATGCCTGGTAACGAGATTGGGCATTATTCACATCGTGCCAGTTTTTTTCGACCAGTAATAATAAATTGTCACTGACTTCGATTTCAGACAGATCCGCTTGGCGTATTTTGGCATTACTCGATGCGAGTGATGCATTTTTATCAAGACCACCCCACAGCTTCCAGCTGGCTGATATACCGGCTACCCAACTGGGGTCTTTTTCAATTTGTCCGTAGCCATAGAGCATGACGGTAGGCTTGTGACCAGTATCTGATAGCGCATGTAGCTGCTCAGCTTGTGCGCGTTTGGCGGCAACTTTTTGTAGACCTGGGTGATTGGTGAGTGATAAATTCTGAAAATAGTTTACATCGGGTAAAGGACGGCTAGAGACGAATAACGGTGTCGTGGGTTTGATACGATAGTCGGTACGCAATAGCCGCTGTAAAGCCATCATCGCAAGACGAGCATCGTTATTGGCATTGACGGACTCACTTTTTGCATCGGCAAGCGCAGATTGTGCTTCTAAGCGATCAACACGTGAGATAAAACCTTCTTCAAAAAGCCGCTGCGCCATATGGTCAGTCTGCTGCAAGGTATCATAAGCATCTTCACGTAAATAAGCGGCAATGATGGCCAACTGTGCCTTAAAGTAACGCTCAATCAGGGTGTTATAAAGCTCGTTTTTATCCAATAGACTGTCTGCGACGGCTTCTTGGGTACGGGCATTTGAAGCACCTGTCAAAGCGTTGGTACGTCCAGCAGTATAGATGGGCCAAACCACGCCCAGACCTGCACCAGCCGTTGAGCCTGAGCGTTTTAACTCATAAGAATCTGGGATACGCTCACCGACCAATTCACCAAAATTCGGCAAATCTGGTAGCGGTGGAATAGGCGGAATCACATTATCGACACCATTGTTAACGTCATTAACAATACCGTTTTTCAATGATGATAAGTCAAGATCCGCGTCTAAGTTGTAAGCATTGGCTGATAATTGGGCAAACACCAATGGATTGTCTAAAGTTTTGAGCGCATCCGTTTGATATTCACTAGCAGCAATCGCCGCTTGATTGGCGGCCAGTTTCGGTGACACTTGCAATAAAATATTTTGAGCTTGCTCAAGGCTTAACAGGCTAGATACTGCTAATGGATAACTATTATCAATACTTTTATGGGTAATGGGATCGATAAGCGTTGTTAAGCCAGTTTTTTGCTCGGCTTGACTCATCTCTGTATCTGTCGTTGACTTTCTATTTTGAATCTCATTTTTTTGAGTACTGTTTTGAGTATCAGCATCGATAATTTGCGTCACTGCAACGGCTGTGACCTCATTCGGTGACTCGATATTATGATCAGTAGCGCTTGCCAAAGCAGGCGCCGCTAAACCCATGAACGTAATTGTCATCACCGCAGTAGACAGAGTCGATAAAGCAAATTTCATAAGTCACATAAGCCATTAATTAGAATGCAAAGTATTTTAGAGTCAGGCAAAAAGTATCAAAAATATCAACTGTTGTGGTCAAACCCTGTCCAAACAGTTCAATATGGTCAACCATTAACAGAAGCCAGTATTTTGTTATGGATAACAAGCGCTACACTGTAGTGGCACAATGGTGACGGGTCAATGCTCAGTATTTGCTTACTGTGCGTTGAATAAGCCATGATTTTATGTTAGAGGTCGGATGTTAAGACAAATAATAACATCATTTGTTAATTAATAATAAAAGGTTTATCAAGTCATTAGCACTTAAATCGATTTTAGATCACTTTTAAAAGCTTTCAGCGAAAATGATGGTTAGTGATGATTGTTGTACTACAAAGCAGCTTATAAACTATACATAACAGTGGTGTGTGCTATATTTCAGCACCTTATAGCATTGAGCAAGATTAAAATGAACGGCATTTATTTTAACTGTCGGCAGTTGCTCATTAGCGCAGTGCTAATGTAAATAAAACTGGCTATTGCGATAGGCGTTACTCGCAAAAAGTACGTGCTATCAATCAAAACTCGACTATAAAATATAAATGTAAAAAATGAATGCGACAAAATAGGATGTGAGTAATGGCAGGATATATTTTGGCTTTGGATCAAGGGACGACATCGAGTCGAGCGATATTGTACGATGATCGTGCGCGTCCGATAAAAATGGCACAGCAGCCCACCACTTTACAAACCCCAAAAGCGGGCTTTGTCGAGCAAGACGCGCAACAAATTTGGCAAACGCAGATTAGCTGTGCCCATGATGTGATTAATCAAGCAGGGCTACTTGCTACCGACGTCACCAGTATCGCGATCACCAATCAGCGTGAATCTATTGTCATGTGGGATAAGCAAACGGGTAAACCTTTAGCCCCTGCCATCATTTGGCAAGATCGCCGTACGGCGAGCTACTGTAAAACACTCGCAGCTGAGAGTGCCAGCGGCATGATGAATGACAGCCATGATGATGTGGCAAGCGAAGTGCAACGCATTACAGGGCTACGGTTAGATCCATATTTTAGCGCCAGTAAGATCGCTTGGCTATTAGAGCACAATCCGAAATTGAGCGTACGAGCCAGCAGAGGAGAAATAGCGGTTGGTACTATAGACAGTTGGCTCATATATAAGCTAACTGGTGGCGAGCATGTCATTGATGTGACCAACGCTTCCCGTACTTTATTATATGATATCCACAAGCTTGAGTGGTCAGAAGAGCTGTGCGCCCGTTTTGCGATACCTATGAATATTTTACCTAAAGTCCTAGCATCTGATGGTGACTTTGGTAAAACCAAAAAAGGACTGTTTGCCAAACAAATTCCTATTCAAGCGGTATTGGGCGATCAGCAAGCGGCACTTTTTGGACAAGGCTGCCTCGATGCTGGCATGGCTAAAAACACTTATGGTACTGGGTGTTTTATGCTGATGAATATTGGTCAAAAACCCAAACTTAGCGAGCATAAACTACTAACGACAATCGCTTGGCAACGAAAGTCTACACCGACTCGTCCAGACAATTTATCTTTCGATCAAATTGTACAGTCAGGCAAACGCATGCTGCAGCCACCCAGAAAGGAAGTCACTTATGCCTTGGAGGGTAGTGTGTTTATGGCAGGTGCTATTGTCCAATGGTTACGAGACAATCTGGGTATGATTCAACACAGCAGTGAAGTCGAAGATTTAGCCCGCCAAGTTGATAGTAGTGAAGAAGTGGTGTTACTGCCTGCATTCACAGGGCTAGGAGCACCCTATTGGCGCTCCGATATCAGCGCGAGTATTACTGGTATGAGCCGCGGCACGACGAAAGCCCATATTGCTCGTGCTGCGTTAGAGGCAGTTGCCTATCAAACTTATGATGTGCTCATTGCCATGCAAAAAGACAGCCCTCATCCATTAACTGAGCTAAGAGTAGATGGCGGCGCGGCTAATAATGATTTATTGATGCAGTTTCAAGCTGATTTACTCGATGTGCCTGTCCTGCGTCCGAGAGATACAGAAATCACTGCCAAAGGTGCAGCATTACTCGCAGGTTTAAAAACGGGGCTATATGATGAAGGGACGATGCAAGCATCATGGCAAGTCGATCGGATTTTTGAACCCCAAATGTCCAGTGATATCCGTGAACGACATCTGAATAAGTGGCAACGAGCCATCGATAGAGCACTGACATCCTTATAAGTATTGAATAAACACGTTAAAATATTGTAACAACTCAATGAAAAATTACTTAAAACAGCTTCACTGTCCTACAAAATCATTATAAAGATACAGGCTGTAACGCAAGGCAATCGCAATCTGGACACAATTTACACAACCTATCTATCTGTTGTTATCCATAAATTTCTATACTTTAGGCGACTCAAGTAACACATGATTCGAGTAAGACTGCTAATTTTTAGCACTTAATAAATCTAAAATATAACAAATTAATTTAAGGATAAAATTATGAGTAACTATGACGGTATTGATCGCAGTGAAGTAAAGCATATGTCAAAAGAAGCTAAGCAGGATCTGAATGCTGATATCATTACAGGTGAGCCAGGTTCGCATCCAGTAGGCACAGCTATTGGTGGTCTTGGCGGCGCAGCAGCGGGTGCAGCAATCGGTACAATGGCAGGACCACTTGGCACACTTATTGGTGGTGCGATTGGTGCTATCGTTGGTGGCGGTGCAGGACATGCAGCAGCAGAAGCAATTGATCCAACACGTGAAGAAGCTTACTGGCGTGCAGAATATGCAAATGTTGATTATTACAAAGAAGGTTATGACTTCGACCGTGATCTACATCCAGCTTATGCAGTAGGGTACGCCAACCGTGCTCGTTATCCTGCGGATGCACGTTTTGAAGACCATGAAGCTGAATTAGAGCGCTCATGGCATGAAGTAAAAGGTGAATCACGCATGGAGTGGGAAGAGGCACGCAAAGCATCGTATGACGCATGGAATCGTGTATCTTAATAAGCGAAACTAACAGCACATTTGATTTAAGTAAGTAGACAGTATATAAGCTTACTACCTTATCACTGGGCTTAGTCTGATTGTAGACTTGGGTCTGCTGATAGACTAAATACTTTCAATTTATGCTATTTTAAAGTCTTCAAAGATTTCTTTGGAGGCTTTTTTGCTGTATATTACTAAGTATGAATATATTAAACAGCCAATCATCTTTGGAAGCAATATTCTAGAATAAAAATGATAGGTAATCTATGAACAATAATGCGGAAGCTAAAAGCGCCAGACAATTCTATATCGCCACTGCCAACTTGCTCAATTTTGCCAACCCTAACCGAATTTATTATGACAATGCGCCAGCTTACAGTAACGATGAATACGAGCACAAGCTAAGCGGCATCACCGATTTATTAGCAAAAGCACATGCTGATATTATTGCGGTACAAGAAGTCTGGGATAGTAATGCGCTTGAAGCATTGGCGGTGTCGTTGGGATTTAAGCCCGAGCATGTTGTTGTTCCGTTGGCAAGTAACGACCGTTCAAGCCCTTATACCCATGGCAAAGGGGCACAAAATACTCCTGCCGTTGGTATCATTAGTCGCTTTGAGCAATTAGAAAGCCGCTTGCTTGAAGAGATTGCACTAAAAGCGGTGATTGATATCCCTGATATTGGTCCTTACCAGCGCTTTAATCGTCCACCATTAGTAGTACGGGTCGATGCCTTTGGTCAACCGATAACGATTATTACGGCGCATCTAAAAAGTAAACGGGCATTTTTCTTGCGTGATGAAAGTGGCAATTTGTTAGAAGACATGGACGATCCAAATATTCGAGTCCGTGCCAAGCTCCGTAGCTTATGTATGCGCGCCGCAGAAGCAGCCTCTATTCGCATATCTATTATAGAGCGCTTACGTCATACTCGTGAGCCATTGATTTTGTTAGGTGATATGAACGATGTCACTGGTAGCGTCACTACCCAATTGATGGCTGAGACTGGTGAAGTTAATTACGATAAAGGCATGCGCGATGTTGCATTATTCGATGCTGCGCGTATCCAAGCACGCTATGGTTGGATGAAAGATGTGGCATATACCCATATATATCAAGGTATGCCAGAAGTGATTGATCAATTATTTGTTTCAGAAGAGTTTCTTCCTGATAGCAAGTTTTCACTAGGTCAGGTTGAAAGAGTAGACTATTTCAATGACCATTTAAAGTGGGACTATGCAGATAGAGTCATCGATCATGGTATTATAAGAGCGAAAATTAAACTCAATGATTAAATTTTTTACATTACGTGGTTAACGCTATTAAATGGTTGACCTATACATTAATTTTTAACCCATTTATCTCCCTTGCTTGATAGTGTACAAGCGTTTATGATGCCTCTCCATTAGACATAGTAGCGCTAATATCAGTGCTGCATTATTAGCTAATAGGATGTAATTCTTCAATTTAGGGCGAATACTATCTATTGAAGATTATATTTATAAAATAGGGTGTAACATTAAGAGACTTATGATGAGCGAAAATAAAGACGAAAAGATTGAAGATGTGTTGGTAGATTCGGAACTGGCAAAAAAACTGGTACCGAATAAGTTCAAGTTTACCAGCCAACAAGGCCGTGCGCGCCGTCAAAAACTTTTGGCTGGTGCTAAGAAGTTAAGTGAAACACAACCTATCAATGACATTACTTTGGCGGCTGTATGTGAAGAAGCAGGCATTCCAAGAGCTTCTGCTTATCACTTTTTTCCTAACATCGAAGCGATATTTTTAGCATTGCGTTTTTTGAATGCTATCGAAATATTAGAAATAGTAGAAACAGTCGATATTGGTAATTATGACAGATGGCAGGGCTATTTGACGGCGCTTATTGATAATTGTGTAACGATATTCCATAACGACGAAACCAAAGCCAAGCTCATTTATGACACGAACACGCCTGATTTTGAAGGTGATAGTTTTGGTGAAGATATCGATCATCAAATCGTCGATTTGGTTTATAAGCGTTTATCAGAGCGCTATGAGATGCCGAGTTTCCACGATATTCAAGACACGCTATTGATTGCTTATAGCATTATTAATGCGATATTCACATTGTCTTATCGTCGTCATCAAAGCATTACCAATGAATATATCCAAGAAGCAAACACTGCGTTTATCGCTTATTTGCGTTGCTATCTACCAGAAAAGCTACCGCGTAAGAATCGCTAGTTTTTTCGCTATTTAGGTGATGTATAGACATTAGAGTGTGATTAACATGCTCTAATGTCTGCTAAGTCAATACAAAAAAGCCGACATCATATGTCGGCTTTTTTGTATTGACTGCCTTGATGAGCAGTGGTAGTAATGGACTTAACGGATAGGCGTCAATACTTGCCCACGGCAACTATCAGTGCTCGCATCTAATGTCTCATATTGCTTATAATAGCTGACGATCAGCTCTTCCAAAGCGACGTTGGTCTGTGAATCATGAGTATTGACGTAAGCTTCGCGGGCTTGTTCAAGCCAACGATCTGCCATGCGAAAATGGATGCCTGATTCCCGCCAGCCGCGCTCGCATTGGTTCGTAGCGGCCCAAATTAAAGCGACCTCGCTGAAAGCTATCTCTCGTGGTGCTGACTCGATACCACCGCTATCTTTTAGCGCGCTTAAGGTTGCCCATAGATCGGGGCGCATGAGAGCAGAGTTTGATGGTATGTCTTGAATAAGGTTGAGATCTTGTTCCTTGCCATTTTTTAAGGTAGTCAAAATCGTCTCTGCTGCCTGTGCTGCTTGCTGTCCAGCAGGTGAACGACTATTCATGCTGTCTTGATGGAGGGCATAGTTGAGCCAAGCATGAGCTTTATAGGCAAAGTATTGTTGACGTGCGCTCATGTTTTCTTGTTGATACGCTTGTAACTCTGTCAACATACAGTTCATAGCACGTTGGCGCGTACTTTGGTATTTTGGGTGGTGAGACTGAGTTTGAACATCATTGGCACAGTGAGTAGCGTCATGGGTTACTGCCACTTTAGGCGTATGATGACTCGCCGATGCAACCGAGGTCATTGTCAGGAAGAAAACGGTTGATAACAAAGCCTTTATAGGCTGTTTATAATGGGCTGCTTTGTTGGCATGATTAGGCATGATGCAAAACCTCATATTAAGCGGATCAGTATCAATATTGGTATTGGTACTTGCGGTTTTTGGCGCTGCTCTCATCGCTTATTAAAATATATCTGTCATATAATATGATGAACAGCGCGATAACGCCCGCATTGTCGTCAGATGATAACACGACAATGGGGATAAATTACAATGTAGAGTGAGTCGTCAAACGCTGGTTCTTACGTGGATCATCACGTTTGAATAGGTCTTCGTCAAACTTGAAACGTAATCTAAAGTAAGCGCCTTCCATAGTGCTATCGTCATAAGCGATGTCTTCATCCTCAAAGCCCATGAAGTTATAACCTAGTGACAACCAAAGATTGGTCATCGGGCTATAGCCCACTTCCGCACCGAGCATATAAGACATATCATCTGCTTGTTTGTTCCAGTAAGTGCCTGCTTGCAAGCCCATATCCCAGCGCTCACTGATGTCATATAGACCACGAGCATAAAGCGCATGGGCTGTATTGTCGCTACTGATATTATCAGCATCAAACTGAGTATATTTACCCGCGTAACGGCCTGATAACGTCAACGGACGTGTTGGATGATAGTTACCACTCAATGACCAAATAACGGCGTCTTTTTGATAGGCGTCATCGCCCGTACTGTTATCATCTAAGCGATACTCAAGCTTGGCTAACATGTCTAACTGATTGCTATCATAATCACGATAGGCAGCTCCTAGCTGGAAGCGATTAATCGTGCGATTGCCATCGTCATAATCGACGCGTGAGTAGATGTCTTTGGCCAACAGAGTCACATCATCGGTATAGCGATAAGCAATACCAGCGCTACCTAGCAATGTGTCACTAGTCTCACCCCAACGCTTCTCAAAACGCGCTGAGGCTTTGTAATCTTCTTTCGCAAGATACTCAGCGCCGATACCTGCCGCCGTTGCCGTGTTATCTTCTTCACCTTCAAGAGATTCAACGCGCTCAAATAAGGTATTTAAAGTCAGACCTTCTTGAACATACCACTTGTTTTTTAGACCGATAGCAGCTTCCGCTTCGCGGGCACTGATAGCATCGCGCATGCGGTATTCGCTATAGACTTTGCCGTCTTTCATGTAATTGGCGTCAAAACCAAATACGGTACGCTGGCGTTCTTCAGTATCATCAAGACCATAGCTACCAGATAGACTGTTGATCAAGTCATGACGGGCGTATAGGCGACCTAAACCACCTAGCGGCGTCTCGCCTCCGATGGAGGTGGCATTACGATTACTGTTATCAATATCTTGCTCATATTCTGCAAACACTAAAGAGTCATTGAGCTTTGGTAACCGTGCCGTGATACGAGCGCGGGCGGTAGTACCTTCAATATCTTTTTCAGAATCACTGACATTATTTAGCGCCGATTGATTGATAATATCGTCATTAAAGATAGTGTTGTCAGTCACATCTACGACGTCTGTTACCGCTTGGATATTGCGTGAAGCTGCCGTTGCATCTTGCTTATAATAACGTAAGCCAATCTCGCCAACGATGTTGGTGCTCAAACGCTGTTCAATACTGGCTAAGACACCTTGGCGGCTAGCATCAGTGGTATGATCTTTAGTGCGCACGCCTTCTAGTTTTAGCGCGGTCTTTTTGTCATTAATTAAATGAGTGACTTCGACGCCCGATTCAGCGCGCCCAGCAGTCTGCGGCGAGGCACCAGTCACGAAACCTTCGTCAGTATCGTTATAATAAGCTTTGGCACGAGTGTTTTTCTTGTTATCAAAGTCAAGCTCGATACGCAAGGCATTACCTTCTGCGTCCTGACCGTCTAATTCTGTCGCATTGATTTGATTGCTTGGCTGAAAATTTGGATTCTCAGCTTTATTCATCGCGTATTCAGCGACCAGTTTTAGCTTATCGTTAAACTTGATAACGCTGTTGACGCTAGCCAGCTCTTCTTTGTTAAGAGGGTCATCACTGTTGACATAGCTACCACCGATGGCGACTTTGTCAGTCAACTGCTGCTTGGCAGCAATGCCACCGACCAAGTATTTTTCGCCACCTTCATCTACTTCTACAGTGACTCGTAGATAAATAGGGTTGCCATCGATGTCTTGGCTAGCGATAGGGGCTTTTAAAAATAAGCTGCGACTGATAGGGTCAATTTCATAATCAGCAAAGCGGGTAAGGGTCTCACGGCTAATGATCAAGCCTGGATTGTTGGCGTCACGAGTGATCACTTCGACAGTTTCTGAGTTTTCTAATACGGCATCAAAGTTTTCAGCCAATGGATAAGGGCCTGAGATACCAAGACCACGAGTCTCATTGACGCGCTGGCTGGTACTCGTCTCCGCGACAAAGGCAGTAATGCGAGTATTGCTATCTTCATACTGGGCTTTTAGGCCAGTCAACGTACGGTTATATTGACCTAATTTAATACCTTCATCGTTATCGATTTGAGTTTTTAAGTCGCCATACATAGCAAATGAGCGGCCCTTGTCCAAGCGCACATAGAGTTTGCTGGTAGATTGCGCATCAAAGCCTTTGGCTGATGAATCACCATAGACAGGATAGTATTCACCAGGCTCGATATCACGGAACAGACGCTCGCCTTTTTTGTCGCTATCATAAGCCAAAGTGAGCAAATAATCGCCACGTACTTTGCCTTTAAGGAACATCGCGGCGCGACCAGAAGCGGTATAGTCATCGTTACCAGCGAAATCATTGAGCTCTTGCTCAAAAGCGCCTTGGGCGTCAGTAATGCTGCTGCCATCAAAGTCTTTAAGTGAGATCGCGCCTTCGACGATGCCGACGGCAATGAGAGGACGTAATTGCGCGGTAAATTGTAACGGGATAATCTGTTTACTGCTACCAGTGTCGATGACCAACTCACCTTTACCCGGTACACTTGGTGCAGTCACGGGTATGAGTAGCTCGCCACCTGAGACAATAACTTGCGTACCAGCTTGATCTTTACTGCTGTCATTAAGATTGATACGGCCGATATTGGTATCGATAGTGATAGGTGTTGAGGCGATATAAGGACGGCCATCACGGTCTTTTAGGCTAATAACGACTTGATAATCGCTAACACCATCTGCCGGTACTAGCTGCGCTTGAGTGCGATAGTCAATGGCTTGTAAACTGTTCGGCGTTGATACTTTAATGGTTTGCTCAGAGATAATTTTGCCATTCACGTCAGTAGCGACACCGCGCAAGATATTGTTGCCGCGTTTTAAGTCGACCGCATAGTAATCAAAGGCAGTCACATTCTGTTTTTCTTGCTCAGCAGTTTTGCCGATTTGTTGTTCTGATACTGCTTTTCCATTGGCATATAGTGTAAATATTGAACCCAGTGGCGCTTGCACCTGTACCATTTGTTTATAAGTGCTGAGCTGTTGACCTTCGTTTAAATTGATAAAAGCCACGTCATTGTTAGCCACTTCTTTGAGATATTCTTCCAGCTCTTTTTCTACTGGCGGTGCTACCGTAGTTACGGTCATATCAACACGATTGGCGGCTGGATTGATTATCTCATTGACGATAGCAGAGTCACAGTTGCTACCCAGATCTAAGTCGCCATTGATGTTGCAGCCACTGGCGTCTACATTATCATCGTAGTCACGATTGTAGTCAGGATCTAGGGTTAGCTCGGTTTTTACTGCTTGCTCAAGGCTATCATTCTTAGCGCTTACTGATTTGCTACGAGCGACAAGCTCCGTATTCAAACGCTCAGTGCTATCGCCCATACCGACCACGATACCGAAATCGGCACGATGTAATTCGCCATATTTTAAGTCAACGAAACGGCTGCCAGCATCACCAGCATTGCGATTACTTTGGGTGACCATCTCGGTTGAGTGAGGGATGGTGGTGCGGTCAACTTTTAAGACGTGAGTTTTGGCACTGACACCATAGAAGTTATACTTACCTTCAGGATCAGTCACGACAAAGTTACCGTTTTCCATGTAGATACGCACGCCTGCAACGCCAAGTTCGCCATCTTCTTTTTGTTGAATGCCATCACGGTTGATATCGTGGTAGACCTTACCGATGATGATGCCATCAGTATTCATGACGCCGCGCTCTACTTCAATCTTCCACTGTGCTTCTCTTGAAACTAAGCTTTTACCTTGTTCATTGCTAGCAACGGCAGTCGCGCGGTTGATGCCATCACCGCCTAATGATGAAGCACCGATTAAGACACGATAAGTGATTTTTTTACTTTCGCCATTTGCCATATTACCTAAATTTAGCACCTGATATTTACCATCAGCTTTAAACTCAGTGGTTTGCGCTTGGTCGATATTGATATCAGTAGTTTGGTTGACACGTACACTACCATCTACATAAGCAAAACCACGTGGTAGGGCGTCTTTTAGTTGCACATCGTAAGCGGTAGAGTTGCCACTATTGGTGATATTAATGGTGTAGCTAACATAATCACCAAATTCAGCGCTTTTAACGTCGCTTTCTTTGGTGACGACTAAGCTTGGGCTATCATCGACGATATTGATTTGTGTATCTAAGTCATCGATACGTACGGTGAAGTCACCTTCGCTTGGTAGCTGCTCAGCGCCAGTGCCGACAGAAGGCGCGATACAGGTGTCTAGACTTGCAGTCAACGTATCATTTGCTAGAGTCTGAATAAATTTGTCATTGACAGCGTTGGCATTGTTTTGTGTTGGTGCTGATAGCTGATATTTACCAGTACTATTGCCCGTCTCAATCGCTTTCAATGCGTATTTGTCACCCGTCAACAAAGAGGTAATCGTGACCCATACTTGATCTGGCTTATCTAGTTGAACGTTACACTGCGCATAGCTGGCATCGATATAGACATTTTCATCGATTTGCGAGGTGGTTTTGTTTTCGTCAAACTTAGGCGTTGTAAATTTGATTTCAGGCTCAACGATGATCAGTCTATCAATCGCGTTGACACTCGATACGGATGGGTCTTCTAGAACGACAGCGCCAATTTTAATATCTGCAGTATCGCCACTTTTGCCATTAACATCTGATAAAGCTTGCACGATAAACTGGATACTTTCACTGTGTCCAAGTTTGATTTGTGCGCTTAAATTATCGAAAATAACTTCAGTATCACCATTATCAACGACGCCGTTTTTATTTAGATCTTGATAGACTTTTAAGTTTGAGAGCGTTGGAGATACAGCTAATGTTAGCTCAACAGTCTGGTTGCTATAGCTGGTATTGCTTAGGACGTTTACCCAGTTGACCAAGGCGTTAGGCATAACGGTAAGTAACGGCTGTTGAGTAAGTTCAATACCGTATTCAGGAAGGTCTGAGGCTTTGACTTGTACTTGGTTTGAGGTGCTAGATATTGTGACGTCAGTCTGGTTATTGACGTTATAGCTAGCATTTGCAATATTGTTGATAATTTGCAGCTTAGGGTTTGCTGCATCAGCTGCAATCGCGATATTTGATTGCATAAGCAACATTGCCAATGACAGCGCAGAGATCTTCGCTGAACACAATGCAGTACGATTAGACGGTGTCATGGTAGATAGAGTCATATGTCGCTTATCCAATAAAATATCAGTGAGGGTAAGGGTAGAGATTCTCTAGCTTGGCTAATATAAAAGAATTAGGTCAAGCTAGAGGGGATCTATAAGCAACTTTTGCTGCTTATAGAAATTTACGCCAGATATATGGTGTAAATATTGAAGTTATTCAGCCGCACCAGTTTCAAGGACTTTAGTTGAGAAATAAACCGTACCTGTTTCTGAAGGCTTTAGACTATTAAATGTACCAGTGAGCATTGGTGATGCATAATTACCATTAGCAACAGCTGAGCCATTATCTGTTACAGACGAAAAGCTAGTGGTGTTGTACGCGACTTTTTTGGTATCAAAGATATCGGTCACAACAACGGTATTTAGCGTTTTATTAGTCTCAGTAAAAGTATTTTTAGCAATGATTTTATAGTAGATACATTGTCCAGGCTTACCACTAAGCTCAGTGCTTACATAGGTAAGTGAATTTGCCGTAACGCCTGTGCAAGCAGCAATAACTTGAGACTTAAGTAGGTTTAGGCCTCTTAATGTCGTAGTAGAGGTAGTGTTTTTATTAGAAGGGGCTGCTGTTCCGTCTACAGTGGTTTGTGGTAATACAGTGATAGTCATCACTTCAGAAGTATCAATGTTAGTAGTCGCGCCATTAACATTACTACTTACACCGTTACTGCTAACTTCTACACTAATGATAACTTCTGCATTAGGTGCTAGCCCAACAATCACTGCCTTGTTCAGATCATATTGATTTCCGTTAGATACTGTAGGATCTAATAAAATATCATCGTCTACATTGTATACACCGTCTTTGGTGCCGCTCTTGCCACCATCTACGAATACTCGAACGATATCGACTGCAGCAATAGGGGTGGTTGGGTTAACTGAAAATAGTACTTCACCAAGGGCATCTGCTTCTGTAACATCAGTACCTTCGTTTTTAATGGTGTATTGATATATATTACCAGTACTAACTAACGCTACTTCTTTTTTAAGATCATCAGAAATGGTGATATTACGTACTTGGTTACGGGTAGAAACAGTAGCGTCAGTGTTATCATCCTTACCATCTTTATCTACAGGTAACTTCGTATCTTCGTAATTATTTTCAGTACCTTTGTCATCTGATCTATCTACTAAATCAGCATTAGTTATCCCAGTATCGTTAAGAGTGTCGTCATTTACTTGAGCGTAATTGACTAAATCTGCACCACTAGCTGTTGTAACACTAGAATCTTTGATAGCACGGAAAGTAATTGTGATCGTCTCACCTTGCTTCAAGTTTTGACCGATAACATTAACTATCTTGTTGTTATTGCTGCCGGTGAAAGTAGGCGTAACAGCAGTAGAGGCAGTACCAGAAGTAGAGCCAGTGACAACGGAAGTAGGTGCAGTTGTAGTAAGGACTATCAATCCAGTAGGTAACGCGTCTACGATATTAAAGGCTTTGGCATCAGCATTACCTTCGTTTTTGACAATAATGGTATAGTCGATATAAGCGCTTGTATTGGCAGTATCGAAGATATTATTGTCGAGATTAGTATTTGCAGACTTAGTAATGGCGTAGATAGGTGTCTTGGTGTAGTGGCATAATAAAATTGGACAGCTGCTAAGAGGTTATACTAACCTAAAGA